>CAZZAH010000342.1:3601-5145 GCA_964652115.1 uncultured bacterium
TCGGAGAAGCTCGGCGACTCCTCGGCCTCGAGACGCTCGCGCACGCGATGCAACCAACGCGGCACCGGCCGAAACGCGCCGCTGGAGGATCCATCGACACGCGCCACGAGCTCCAGGAGCTCACCTTCCAGCACGAGCCGCATCGCCGGATCGCTCGATTGAAGCGCGGCGCTTACCCGCGCGAAGGATCCCGCGATCTCGCGCTTCGGAAGATACACACGTCCCGTCGGGAGCCGCGGCCAGTCGCTCGATTCATCGAGCTCGACCACCACGCAGCGGCTGGGACGATCGGCGAAGCGGATGTGGTGACGGTCACCGGCCGGCGAGTAGCGGATCGCGCCTGGGTCGCATCGTTCGGTCGCGCCGCCTCGCGTCGTCTCCTCCTGGAAGCCGCCCGCGAGCATGACGACGAGGTGCGGTCGATCGTGGCCGTGCCCATCGAGGCGCAGGTCCGCCGGCGCGTCGACCGGTTCGAGCGCGAATGGACCGATGGTGATGTTGGTTGTGAGCAAGCGCCCTCCCGAGTGGCGGGAGCAGTACGGCGCTGAGGGCACAAGGTTTCGGCCGAGGCGGTGCTGGAGAGGCATCGGTGGCCGGATCGCGCGAGAAAGCTGGAAAGGCCGCATCTCTCCGGCACTCGGCAATCCGGCGCACCAATTCCGTCCCTTTGCAGAGGACCTGTCCACTCCCCCCGCGCGTCGGGGCTTGATCGCGCGGAGGGCGCGGACGGAGAGGTGTCGCGCGGATTCGCGGCCTGATACATCGCGAAGATCGCGCACTGTTTCGGCCCCGGCGGGCGCTTTCACGTTGCCGGTTCGCGCCGACGCTCCTATCGTCCAGGCGAGACATTCTGGGAGATGGCAATGACCGCTCACGTCCGCCGACGGGAAAGCTCTCGCCGTCACTTACCGAATGCCGCCCGAGGGCTGCCCGCCGCACTGACCCTCTGTCTGATGGCCTGCAGTGACGATGACCCGTCGCCGCGTTCCCTCGATCCCTATACGGATCGCGTTCCGCAAGCCGGTCGACATCTCGAGGCGGGAATCCTGCAGTACTACGCCAGCAACAGCGGCCGCGAGCGGCTGGAAGATCCGGAGTCGATCGGCTCGAGGGTCCTGACCCCGGACGCGAGCCCGGCCCAGGGCGTTCGGGCAATCGTCTACGACCTGGGTCTCTGGATAGGCACGACGATCAACGGCGAGGCGCGGGCGTCGGCCACGGCCTTCTACTCCGGCGACTTTGGTCCCGAACCGAGGCCCGGCTCGGATCCTGTGCTGGTCTATCTCCTCAAGCCGAACGATCCGACCGAGATCTCCGACTATCAGCGTTGGCCCACGATGCTCGGCGCGCCCGCCACGCCCGAAGGCCATCCACGGGTGATCGGTATGCAGACCACATGGACGATGTACAACGATCTCGATGCAAGCCGTCACGATGCCTTTCACAGCTCGCCGCTCGGCGCGGTGGTACGCGAAACCGCGTGGATGCAGGCCGCGCTTCCGTCCGTGTTGTTCCTTCGCTATCAGGTGAAGAACAGCTCGGAG
>CAZZAH010000343.1:0-2431 GCA_964652115.1 uncultured bacterium
ATCTATACCTCGGGCTCGACCGGCAAGCCGCGCGGCGCGGTCCTCTCGCACCGCAATCTGATCGCGAACACGGTCAGCATCGTGCAGTACCTGGAGCTCACGGCCGAGGATCGCGTGATGGCGGTCCTGCCCTTCTTCTATGTCTACGGGCAGTCGCTCCTCAACACGCATGTGTGGGCCGGCGGCTCGCTCATCGTCGGAAGCGACCTCCTCTTTCCGAACGCGGTCTTGAGCCGAATGGTGAAGGAGGAGGCGACCGGCTTTTCAGGTGTGCCCTCGACCTTCGCGATCCTGCTTCATCGCTCGAAGCTCGCGGCGACGCCGTTCACGCGCCTTCGCTACGTCACGCAGGCCGGCGGCGCGATGGCGCCCGATCTGATTCGCCGGCTCGTCGACGCGCTGCCGACCACGCGCGTCTTCGTCATGTATGGCGCGACCGAGGCGAGCGCGCGCCTGAGCTATCTCGACCCGAAGGATCTGTCGCGCAAGATCGGCTCGATCGGCAAGGCGATCCCCGGAGTCGAGCTGCGCGTGCTGCGCGACGACGGCGCCCCCTGCGCGCCCGGCGAGACGGGCGAGTTGGTCGCGCGCGGCGATAACATCATGATCGGTTACTGGAACGCGCCGGAGGAGACCGCGACCGTGCTCGACGACGCGGGCTTTCACACCGGCGATCTCGCGCATGCGGACGAAGACGGCTTCTTCTACGTCGTCGGCCGGAAGCGCGAGATGATCAAGTGCGGCGCCAATCGGATCAGCCCGCTCGAGATCGAGCAGACGCTGCTCGAGCATTCGAGCGTGCACGAGGCCGCGGTCGTCGGTGTGCCCGACGAGATCATGGGTGAGGCGATCGTCGCCTTCGTCGCGCCGCGTGCGGGCGAGCGCGCCGACCCGGAGGCACTGCTCTCGTTTCTGTCGGAGCGCTTGCCCGAGTACAAGGTGCCGAAGGCGATCGAGCTGCGCGCCGAGCTGCCGAAGAGCGGCGCAGGCAAGATCGAGAAGCTCGCGCTCCGAGGGGAGTGGCTCGCCGCGAACGAGGGCGCGTGACGAGGCGAATCGTCGCCTGCAATCCGACTTTGCTCTGCGCCGCCGTGCTCGTCGTCCTCGCCGCATGCGGTCGACCGCGCGCGCCGGAAGCTCGATCCACGGAGACGACCATGCATCGATTCCTCGCCCTCGGCGACTCCTACACCATCGGCGAGAGCGTGGCCGAATCCGATCGCTGGCCGGTGCAGCTCGCGGCCGCGCTGCGCAGCGAGGGCATCGATCTCGCCGACCCCGAATTCATCGCCACCACCGGATGGACCACCGATGAGCTCTCACGCGGCATCGACGAAGCGGATCCTCACGGGCCCTATACCTTGGTCTCTCTCCTGATCGGAGTGAACAACCAGTACCGCGGCCGTGATGCCGAGGAGTATCGCGGCGAGCTGGCCTCTCTGCTCGAGCGTGCGCGCGCCTTCGCGGGCGGAAACGCGGCTCACGTGCTCGTCCTCTCGATTCCCGATTGGGGCGTGACCCCCTTCGCGAAGGGACGCGACGCGGCGCGAATCGGCGCCGACATCGATCACTTCAACGCGATCAACCGAGAGGAATCGGCGCGGATCGGCGCGGCCTACGTCGATGTCACCGCCATCTCGCGCCGCGCGATCGGGGAGCCTGGATGGATCGCGGACGATGGGCTTCACCCGTCCGCCGCGATGTACCGCGAGTGGGCTGCCGTCGCGTTGCCGGCCGCGCGCACGATCCTGCGTTAGCGCGAAGGCTTCGGCAGAGTCTCCTCCAGAAGCGCCACGAGCTTCCCAAACGCGCGGTCCCTCTGCTCGGGGTTGAAGGCCGCGCTGTCCGACACGGTCCATCCGTGCGCCGCGCCCAGATAGATCTCCGACTCGAAGCGACCGCCCCACGCGACCAGTGCTTCCTCGAGCTTCGCGATGGAGGTCGCGGGCATGCTCTTGTCCTGATCGGCGTGGCCTAAGTAGAGGCGCGCGCGGGCTCGCGGCAGCGCGAGATGCGGGCTGCTCGGCGCCTCGGTGTACAGTCCGCCGCCATGAAAGGACGCCGCCGCGAGCACGCGATCCGGCCGTGCCGCCGCCGTGCGTAGCGCCATCGCCCCGGTGAAGCAGTGCCCGACCACGCCGACGCCATCCGAGACGATCGCGGGTTGCGCCAGCAGGAAGTCGACGTAAGCCCCCGCGTCGCGCTCCATCGCTTCGGGGGTGAGCGGCCCGGTCAGCTCGCCCATGCGCCGCATGGATCGCTCCTCACCGACCACGAGCGGAAAGTCGAAGAGCGGATAGCGCCCGGTACGGTAGAAGACGTTGAGCAGCAGCACCGCGTAGCCTTCTTCGGCCAGTCGGCGCGCCTTCTCCTGATGCGAGGGCCGCACGCCGCGGATGTCCGGCAGGTGCAGCACGCCGGGCCGCGCGAC
>CAZZAH010000343.1:2531-5129 GCA_964652115.1 uncultured bacterium
AGTTCTGCTGCAGAAAGCTCAGGCGAATGCTCGCGATCGCCTTCTCCGCTTCCGTTCGAAGCGGACCGGTGGGCGCCGCGGTCAGGCACTGCCCGAAGTCCTCGAGCGCGCCCAATCGATCGCCGAGTTGGAGACGGATGCGTCCGCGGTCCCACCACTCGGCCGGATCCTCCGGCGCCAAGCGCACGATGACCTGCGTCACACCGAACGCTTCGGTGAACTCGTTTCGCCGCAGGTGCGAGGCCTTGAGGTTCCGCAGCACGCGCAGAACGATCTCGTGCGGCCGCGCCGGCGAGAGCATCGCGGGCTGGAGCTTCACCGCGCCCCGGTGCACTTGATCGAGGATCGACTGAAGATCGGCAATCCGAAGCACACGACCACCGCTCCAGGGATCGGCGAAGAGCGGTGACGCCGCCGCGGCATGTCGAACGAGGAAGTGCCCCGGCAGGGCGACGCCGACGAGTGGAATGCGCGCGCGCCTCGCCACCTCGCAGTAGAGGCAAGAGAGGAGGATCGGCATGCCGCGTCGCCGCTCGAGCACACGATCGAGGAGGCTGTTTGCCGGGTCGTAATAGTCTTCGTCGTCGCCGCGAAATCCGCTCGCGGTCGAGAGCACGTCGGCCAGGGCGTCGAGGTCGTGGCGCGCCTTCTCGGTGCGGGCCGACACGCTGGGCGTGCCCTCGGGGGAAGAGCCTACGGCCTGCATGACGGCATCGAGCCCGGGGCGATCCCCCAATCGAACCTCCACCTCGCCGGCGAAACGGTTGAGCTCCTCTTCAATGCGCAGGCGATCGATGCGCGGCTGCTCCGCCTGCGCGATCGCGAGCAAGAGGTCGCTCAGGTGGACCCGAGGTTTGTGCAGGGCTGCCGCGAGCTCATTGGCCGCGCGCTGCCATCCGTCTGCTGGGTTCAATGGCTCCTTCGTTACCGCAGGATCGTGATCGCGTGGCGCGCGCGTTCGTGACCCGACTCGAGTACCGCGTAGTACATGCCCGACGCGACCTCGTGGCCGCCGCCATCGCGTCCGTCCCACACCATGTGGCTCCAGCCCGGCGCGGTCTCCGTGCCGCTCGCGAGCTTCCGCACTTGCCGTCCGGTGACGTCGACGATGCGAAGGGCGATCGCCCCCTTCGACGGCAGGTGGAACCAGAGCTCGCTCGAGCCGGGCGCGGGATTGGGCCGCGAGGTCAGCGTGAATCCAGGCTGATAGCCGAAGACCGGATCGATCGCGGTCGAACCGTAACCGAACTCGTGCAGCGCGATGTCGGCCAGCGAGCGCGCCGCGGTCGCGTTCATGAAGTAGAGCGGGAAGTCGGTCACGTACACCTTGGGCGAGACCGGCGGATACTTCCATCCGTCGATCCGTCCGTGGTTCGAGCCGGGCGGATTCGCGGATGAGTTGTAGGCATAGATCGGCGTCGTTTCGAACGGACTGACCATGGTGAGCGCGACGTCCTGGGTCTGCAGGTTGCCGTTGGCGAAGGGCCACTTCGCCGGATCGACCGTGATCACGGGATAGCCGGCCTGAAGCGGGCTTGCTCCCGCGTAATCGAGCTCGGTCGGCGGCGCGGTACGGAGCGAATCGGCGCGCAGGACCGAAGGGAAAAAGCTCGCGGGCTTGAAGTGCTGCGGGTTGAAGGTCGCGGCGCCGAGCGAACGACGAAGCTCCCAACCGGAGATCCAGAGCTGCCCGCCCGAAGCGACGAACTGACGGAGCTCGGTCGTGTCGGCCGAGATGGTCCCGAGCTGTCGATCGGAGTGAAGGATCACCGTCTTGTATCGGCTCAGATCGGCGTCGCTCAGGAGATCGCCGTTGGTGTCGTGCTGGGTCTGCCAGTCATACCGATCGAGGATCGGGTAACCGGTCAAGAGCGACTCGTAGAACTGATCGACCTGCGTGTCGTTGGGATCGCCCGGACTGCCGGCGCCGTTGCGTGTCGCGTCGACGAGGTAGATGCCGGTCTGGTGCGCCACGCGCCGGCCTTCATCGGTCGCGGTGTTGGGGCTCAGCAACCCACCGGTGTCGAGGGACGCGATGCGGTAGTAGTAGTAGGTGGCGGGCGAGACCGAGAGATCTTGATAGCTTGAGGCCGTGCCCGCGACCGAGTCGACCTGGGCGAAGGGACCAAGCGGCGACGCGCTCCGGAAGATGCGGATGCGCGCGAGATCAAGCTCCTGCGTCCGCCACGAGAGCTGCACGCGATCGGTCTTCGACCAGGCGGTGAAGTGCTGCGGCATGTGCGGCGTGATGCCCGGCGTGACCAGCACTTCTTCCGTGTAGAGGCTCTCGTGTCCTGCTGTGTCGTACGCGCCGACGCTGACCGCGATCTCGACGTCGTTGCTCAGGCCGTTGATCGTCGCGGTCGTCGTGTTTCCCGCGTCGACGACGTCGGTGTAGCCAAGCGTGTCGCCGCTGGTGGTGAAGCGATAGGCGACGCGATAGCCCGCGAGATCCGCGATGCCAAGTACCGGATCCCAGTCGACGCGGATCGATCCGCCGGTCCCGCGATCGAAGACGCGCACGTTGCTCGGCGAGGTCGGCGCCTGCGCGAGGTTGGTCAAGACGGCGAGGTTGATCTTGACGTTCCGCGCCATGTA
>CAZZAH010000344.1:0-2660 GCA_964652115.1 uncultured bacterium
CTCGGTGGCGTTCCATGCCCACTCATTCACCTCGGTCGCCGCGTAGAGCGCGTCGATCGGCGCGGTGAACGCGAGGATCGCGCCACCGGCGACCGCGCGCGTCGCCACCTGCGCGCCGGTCCAGCCGAGTGCCACCAATGCCTGGTCGAGCGCCACGCGCCAGCGAGCGGAGAGCGCGGGAACATCCTCACACTCGACCTCGAGCAGAGCACCGGCGCTCGGCAGGAGGAGATTCGGGCCGGTCAGTCGGCGCGAGTCACGAATCGGCACTAGTCTTCCGACTCGCGCGCGACGCGCACGCCGCGTGCGTCGCGGATCAACGTTTCGCCGCGACCGAGCATCGGCGCCGGCAGCTCCGGAATCTCGAAGCGAACGGTCGAGCTCGCTTCGGCCTCCCCGGCGCTCGCGTTCGGTCGATGGTGCAGGATCTGTTTCCAGCTGCGTGAGATCGCGTCGGCGAAGATGAGGACGAGATCCCCCGCCTCGGCGCAATGAAGCGCGGCCTCGGTCGCGGCCTGTTCGTCGGGGATCACCTCGATCTTGTCCGCCGAAACGCCGTTCGCCTGAAGCGCCTCGGCCAGCATCTTCGGCACCTCATTCTCGCCGCGGCCGCGAAGGCCGTCGTCACGGCGGCAGATGTAGCGATCGAACTTCCCCGCCGCGATGCGCGCGATCTCGCGGATGTCCTCGTCGCGTCGATCGCCTGGTGCCGCGAGCACGATGATGCGGCGTCCCTTCACCTCGATGCGCTCGACCAGCTGCACCATCGCCGCGACCGCCGCCGGGTTGTGGCCGTAGTCCAAGATCACCTTGAAGGGATGCTCGTCGTAGACGTTCATCCGTCCCGGCGCCTGGAAGAAGGTGGTATCGAAGGTGCGAAGGCCGTGGCGGATGTCCTCGAGCTTCTGCCCCATCGAATAGGCCATGGCGGCCGCGAACATCGCGTTCTGCACGTTGAAGAGCGCCTTGCCCTCGAAGGTCGCGGGGATAAGGTGCGTCCAGAGAAGCGGGATGTGCGCGCCGCGATCGTAGAGGGTGATCATGTGGCCGTTGATCCCCTCCTCGAGCACGACCGCGCGGCCGCCGGCACGCAGGTGCTCGCGCACGAGCGGATGCTGCGCGTTCATGGTGGCGTAGCAGAGGTGCTTCGCCTGCGCGTAGTCGGCCATCTTGAGGCAGAGCGGGTCGTCGGCGTTCAGCACCACCGTGTCGCGCGCGATTTCGATCGGGATGCGCTTCACCTCGGAGAGCTGCTCGAGCGTGTCGATGCCCTTCAAGCCCAGGTGATCGGCCGCGACGTTCAAGCACGCGCTGACCGTCGAGTAGCGATAGCCCATGCCGCTGCGGAGGAGCCCGCCTCGCGCGGTCTCGAGCACCGCGACGTCGACCGCCGGATCGCGCAGCACCATCCGCGCGGCGATCGGCCCGGTCATGTCGCCCTTCACCGAAAGCTGTCCGTCGATGTAGACGCCGTCGGTTGTACAAAGGCCGACGTGATGTCCGTTGAGCTTGAAGATGTGTGCAAGCATGCGCGCGGTGGTCGTCTTGCCGTTCGTCCCTGTGATGGCGGCGATCGGGATGCGGCTCGGTGTGCCGGGCGGGAAGAGCATGTCCATCACCGGTCCGGCCACATCGCGCGCGTGCCCTTCGCTCGGTGCCACGTGCATGCGGAAGCCGGGTGCCGCGTTCACCTCGCAGATCGCGCCGTGGCCTTCCTTGTACGACACCGCGATGTCCTCGCAGAGGAAATCGACGCCGCCGACGTCGAGGCCGACCGCCATCACCGCGCGCACCGCCATCTCGCGGTTGTCGGGATGGACGAGGTCGGTCACGTCGACCGCGGTGCCGCCGGTCGAGATGTTGCCCGTCGAGCGTAGGTAGACCGCTTCGCCCGCGGCCGGCACCGTCTCGCGCGTGTAGCCCTTCTGCGCGAGCATGCGATCCGATTGATGATCGAACTCGATCCGCGTCAGCACCTTCTCGTGGCCGATGCCGCGGCGCGGATCCTGGTTCACCTGCTCGACCAGCTGCTCGATCGTCAGCGTGCCGTCGCCGGTCACGTGGCCCGGCACGCGCTTCGCCACCGCGATCAGCTCGCCGTTCACCACCAGCATGCGGTGATCCCAGCCGGTGATGTACTTCTCGACGATGACGCCGCGACTGTGCTGCCGCGCTTGCTCGAACGCGACCTTGATGTGCTCGGCGTCTTCCAGGTTGAGCGAAACGCCGCGGCCATGGTTGGCGTCGAGCGGTTTCACCACCACCGGATAGCCGATGCGCCGCGCTTCACGCACCGCTTCATCCTCGCTGTACACGAGGCGCTGGCGCGGCACCGGCAAGCCGAGGTCATTCAAGATGCGGTTCGTCTCCTCCTTGTCGGAGGCGATCTCGACCGCGATGTGCCGCGTCTCGCTCGTGACCGTCGCCTGAATGCGCTTCTGGAATTTGCCGTGGCCGAACTGAATCAAGCTGTAGTCATTGAGGCGAAGCCACGGAATGTCGCGCTCTTCGGCCGCGCGCACGAGCGATGCAGTCGATGGACCGAGCGCGCGCCGCTGCGCGAAGCGGATGAAGGCGTCGCGCTCCGCGGCGAAGCTGTAGCCCTCGTCGTCGAAGTCTTGAGGCCTGAGCTCGGGCGGCAAGAGATGCGAGAGGAGCGC
>CAZZAH010000344.1:2760-5124 GCA_964652115.1 uncultured bacterium
TGCAGGCCCGGCAGTGCCAGGAGGAGCGCCTGATTGAATCGCGCGCCGAGCTTCGCGGTGGGCCAATCCTCAAGGCGGCCCAGGTCGATCGTCATCCTGATCACGGGGAAGAGCGCGTAGAGATTCGGTCCGAGGTAAACAGAGGTCTCGAGCACCTTCATGCGTTACGCCCTTTCTCCGCGAGAGCGCCGAGTGAGGCGACGCGGGTTTCCAGATCGAAGCGCGCGCCGGCAACCAGCACGTGCAGCTTGGCGCCGATGATCGACACCGGCTGTGACTTCTGCGCCGAGTCCATCGAGGAGAACTCGAGGCCCGACGGATCGACGATGGTCAAGGCCCCGCTTCCGATGACCTCGATCTTCCCCTCCGCGTCAATGATCGCCGCGGTGTCCTCATCGAGGCCGATGCCGACGGCGAAGGGGTTGTACGCGATCGCGGTGAGTAGACGGCCGAGCCGATCGCGCTGCCGGAAGTGCTGGTCGATCACCACGCGATTGGTGAGCCCGAGTCCCGGCGCGAGCGTCACCATGTTGGCGCGCGGGGTCGAGCCTTCGTCACCGAACGCAATCATGTGCTCCGGCAAGAAGGCCGCGCCGGCCGAGGTGCCCGCGACATGCGCGCCCGCCGCGTTTCGACGGCGAATCGCGCGCGCGGCCCGCGTTCCGCCCAGCGTGGTCGAAAGGCGAAGCTGATTGCCTCCCGTGAGGAAGATGCCGGTCGCTCGCTCCAGAAACTCGAGCGCCTCTTCCTTCTCGCAGTCGGCGCGCGTGACAAAGGGCAACGCGCGCGCCTCATCGAGGTCGAGGTCGCGGAAGTAACGTTCGTAGCGCTGGCCGGTGTCGCGAAGCTCGGACGCGGTCGGGATGATCGCGATGCGGGCGTAGCGTCCGCCGCAGAGCTCGACGAAGCGCTTGAGGATCGTAGGGCTGCCTTCCTTCTCCTCCGCGCCGCCGATCGGGATGATGAGGCCGCGCGTGGCGCCGTCCTTGACCGGAGAGGGGCTCATCGCGCCGCCTCGAAGGTGCCGGCCCGCAGCATCGCGCCGTCCCTCATGTGCCACACGCCGCGCGCCATCACGCTGGTCGCGCGCCCTTGTGCATCGAGCACCACGAGGTCGGCGTCGGCGTCGATGGCGATGCGGCCCTTTCGCTCCAGACGAAGCAACTTCGCGACGTTGCTCGTGAAGGCGGGCAGTGCTTGCTCGAGCTTCATGCCGCGCGCCATGCACTCGGCAAGCGCTTCGCCCAATGCGCCCGGTCGCCCGACATCGAAGCGCGCGACACGGCCGTCGGCATCGAACTCCGGCAGGCAGCCGCCGCCGTCGGAGCTGATGGTGATGCGCTCCGGCGCGAGCCCACGCTCGAGATAGAGCGCGAGCGCCTCGGGCGCCGACCACGCGTCCTCGCGCTCCTCGACCGGGAACGCGGTCACATCGATGGTCACTCCACGACGGCTCAACTCGCAGGCCTCGTCGAAGAGCGCGCGGCTTCGATTGACGTGCGTCGGATGAAAGACGCGCGCCGGGATCTCCGCGCGATCGAGAGCTTCCCGCACCAGCGAGAGCCCACGCGGTCCGCTCCCCATGTGCAGGTGCACGATGCCGGCCTTGCCGGTCATGAGGCCCGCGACGTGCGCCTCTGCCGCGACCTTGAGCAGCTCGTCTAACGTCGGCTGGCTCGAACGGTGGTCGCTCACCGCAAGCTCGCCCACGCCGAGGATCGCGTCGAGGTAGACGATGTCGCCACGCGCGCTGCCGGTGAGCGTGCGAAGCGGGAGGTGATAGCCGCCGGTGAAGCCGTAGGCGGAGAGCCCTTCGTTGCGCAGGCCTTGGATCGCCGCGAGGAGCGCGCCGGTGTCGCGCGTTAGATCATCGGTGCCGAGGAGCGCGACGATCGTGGTGGTCCCACCGCGCGTGAAATGCGTGAGCGACAGCGGCGGCACCTTGGTGTGCAGCCCGGCCTCGCCGCCGCCGCCGGTCAGATGCACGTGCGCGTCGATTAGGCCGGGGATCACGCGCGCGCCCGCGAGGTCGATGCGAATGAAGTCGGAGCCGAGCGAGCGTTCGAGCGCGCGAGCGAGCTCGTGGGCGGCGGGGCGATCCTCGCTCATCGACACGACCCTGCCGCCCGCGATGAGCAGATGCCGCGTCCCGAGCGGCGCGGGGGCGTAGATGTCGGCGTTTTCAAGCAGCTCGATCATGGTCCATCCATAGGGGTGAATGCCGGAGGGGTGAGGATAGCATCCTCCCCGTCGAATCGAGGAAGGGAAGCGCGCCTCGCTTGCGGGTACGCGCGGTCTGCGGCAGAGTGCGGGCATGTCGAAGCGCCCCGGACTCCGCCAACGCTGCATGGCCTGGGGCCTCGC
>CAZZAH010000345.1:0-3169 GCA_964652115.1 uncultured bacterium
TCCTGGAAGACCTGGATCAGCGCCTCGCGCCGCTCCCCCGCGGGCTCCTGCGCGCGCGCAATCGGCACACACAGGACGAGGAGAAGAAGAAGCGCGAGGCTCCGGACCGCGTGCATCACTGAGTTGCCCGCATCATCTGGGCGCGGGCACGACGCCGAGCTGAACCGGCACGGTCGAAGACCGCGAGATTGTCTGCGATCGACATGGGATCTCCTCTCCCGACCCTTCGATCGCGGATTCTAGAGATCAGAACATCGAAAGGCTACCCGCCCCGCGCGCCGCGTCTCGCCTCTACCGGCCGAAGAAGTACCAGTCCTTCACCTCGAGGTTGGTCGCGATCTCTCCGCTCTTCATCCCCTTCACCACCTCGGGGTCACCTTGCGAGAGGATGAGGAAGATCCGCTGCCTACCGGGCTGAATCGGCGGATCGAAGGAGACGGAGTTGAGCTCGAGATCGTGACCGTTCAGGCCGCTGAACTTGCCGCGAAAGTGATCGAGCGGAGCGGTCGCCGCTTCGTCGACGGAGGCGAGGAGGATCGCCTGCTGCAACTCGCCGTGCATCGAATCGAGCCGTGCCCCGCGACGGAGAATCCGCTGTTGGTCCTGCGTGAACAGGTCCTTATTGCCGCCGATCACACGGATCACGACCAGCGTGTCGCCCCCCTCGTCGAGCCCGACGAAGCGGGGATTGCCGGAGGTGAGCATCGTCTGCTCCGGATCGAAGAACCGGAAGCGCTCGCCGAATGATGGGTGCGTGTCATACGGATCGGCGGTCTCCTCGGGTGTCCCCTCGCTGAAGAACTGGAGCTTCAGCAGCGCGTTGCCTGCTCGCCGCTGCGCCTCGGCGCCGGGATAGTTCCGATGGATGTACTCGAGCGCGATCAGGTCCTTCTGCAGCTCGCGCTCACGACTGGCGGAATAGCTCGCCTCGATCAGGAAGATCGCGGGAACACGCGAGTCCGCCTTCGAAGCCTGCGCTGGATCCACGGGTTCTTCCTCGACGTGCGCGATCTCGTGCGCCAGCACCTGCTCCAACTCCAGCGAATCCTCGACCGCGTCCCACAGCGGCTTCGTGATGTAGACGAAGCCGGTGGGGTAGCTCGTCGCCCCGGGAAGCTCCGACTGAACGACCCGGAATCGATAGTTGTAACCGTGGGTGCCGGACGGGAAACGCGAGAGCACCTTCTCTCCGGTCCTCGTGAGCTTTGCCTGCAACAGCGAATCGGCGACCGGAGGATTCGCCATCTCGTAGATTCGCGCCGCGTTCTCCGCCGCCGATCGCGTCGCGCCATACAAAGGCAACGGCAGCGCGGCGTGGTTGAAGCAGATCGGGCACGCACGAAAGCCCGCCGCGATCGCGTCCGCCTCACCGGAAAACGGCGCGCGTTGTTCGGCATCGGGAAGATGGTTGCATCCGTTCAGGTGATAGACGCGGCTCGCCGCATTGCCGGCGATTCGGACCGTCACGGGCATGGTGCCGTAGTCGAAGAGCTGGGCGATGACGAGCGCGACCACCTGGTCGCCGGAAGTCTCGGGCCAGTGCCCATAGGATTGTATGCTGAGCTGGAGCTTTGCTCCCTTCGAGCTTCGCACTTCCGCCACGAATTCGGTGAAGCGAAGCCTCGGGCGCTCCAGGCGAAAGGTTTCGCCCGACTGCGAGAGGCGCGCGAATCGCCACGGCAGCGAGTAGGCGAACGATCGTCCTTCCACTTCGACATAGCCGACCGACAGGAAGTCGCCGGTCTGCCGCGCCGATCGCGGCACCGAATTGAAGTCCTTGATCATCGACTTGATCTGCTCGCTTGCGCCGGCGCTCGCCGGGATCGGCGTGGCCAGCAAGCAGAGCACGCATAGAACGAGTGCTCGCAACCCCCGCATGGTGCCTCCTTCGTTGGGTTCACGGTCGTGACCAACCGGGGAAGGCAGCATTCAACCAAACGAGCGCGGGTCACGCAATGGCGAGCGCGGGCTTGTTGTGCGGAATAGGAGCTTAGGGTTCGCGACGCGAGAGCAGGCCAAGCGGCGTGGCCGGTCCCGCGGGCCCGCGCGCCCCACCGACCGCGCCACGCTCCGGCACCACATCCCCTTCGCCCGGAGCGAGGAACAGGTTCGCCTCGAGCCCGTGCTGCTTCGTGTACAAGTCGAAGTAGCGGCCGCCGAGCGCGTAGAGCTCCGCGTGCGTGCCGCGCTCGATGATGCGCCCCGCCTCGAGCACGAGGATCTGATCGGCGCGTCGAATGGTCGAGAGCCGGTGCGCGATGACGAAGGTGGTGCGCCCCTGCATGAGGTGCGCGAGCCCTTCCTGGATCAGCGCCTCCGACTCCGAGTCGAGGCTCGAGGTCGCCTCGTCCAGGATCAGGATGCGCGGCTCGGCCAGAATCGCGCGCGCGATCGACACGCGCTGCCGCTGGCCGCCCGAGAGCTTCACCCCGCGCTCGCCCACCACCGTGTCGTACTTCTCGTCGAAGCGCTCGGCGAATTCATCGACGCGCGCGATGCGGCAGGCGCGAAGGATCTGCTCCTCGGTCGCGCCGGGGCGCGAGAAAGCAACGTTCTCGCGGATGCTGCCGTCGAACAGAAACGTCTCCTGCAGCACCACGCCGAGCTGCGTGCGATAGGAGTCGAGCCGCACGGTCGAGAGGTCGAGGCCATCGACGCGCACGATCCCTTCCTGCGGCGAGTGAAACGCGGAGAGAAGTCCGATCATGGTCGACTTGCCGGAGCCCGATGGACCGACCAGCGCGGTCATCGTCCCCGGTAACGCAGTGAAGCTCACCTCGTGCAGCACGCGCTTGTCCGCTTCATAGGCGAAGCTCACCGACTCGAACTCGACGCGTCCTTCGATCGGCCCGATGGCGTTCACGCGGCGCGGATCGGCGTCCTCCGGCTGCTCGCGCAGGATCTCGCGCGTGCGCTCGAGGCCGGCGAAGGCCTCGGTGAGCTGCGTGCCGATGGCGACGATCTGAAAGACCGGCGCGACCAGGAAGCCGAGAAACGCGGTGTAGGTGAAGAAGCCGCCCAAGGTCATCGATCCGCTCAAGACCTGCCGAGCGCCGACGAACATGATGGCCGCGCCGACGATGCCGAGGAGCAGCGTCGAGGCAACGCCCATGACCGAGGTGGCGGTGATCGTCTTCAGCACATTGTCGAGGAGTCGTCCGACGCCGGT
>CAZZAH010000345.1:3269-5122 GCA_964652115.1 uncultured bacterium
ACCAGCTCCACCAGCCCGGTGCCGACCAGATTCCGAATGCCCTCGACGTCGCTCATGATGCGCGAGACGAGCGCGCCGGTTTTGTTCGCGTCGTAGAAGGAGACCGACAGGCGGCCGACGTGGCCTTGCACCTTGGTCCTGAGCTCGGCGATCAGGCGCTGCGCCGCTTTCGAGAGAAGCTGCGTGAGCGCGAAGGAGGTTCCGCCCTTGAGCATGGTCGCGCCGAGCACCGCGAGCACCAGGGGCCCTAGCATGTCGGTATGACGCTTGGCGATCACATCGTCGACCAGGTACTTGGTCGATGCGGGCAGCACGAGCCCCGACACCCGATTGATCGCCATCAGCACGAAGCCGAGCAGGAGGACGCCGCGCCGCGGCTTGACCAGGGCCCAGATGTCGGGCCAGAGCGCGCGGAATCGCTCCGACGCCGGGCGCTTGGGTAGGTCGCTCTTCGCGTCGCTCCCGCTGTTGTCCCGCGAGCGCATGCGCAGGCCCTCGCCGCCGTGATGTCCCCTCATCGACCGCACCAGCTCCTCCATTCCGATTCGGCGAGCCCGAGCGTGAACTGGTTGCCCTGCCGCACCAGTGGTTGCCTCAAGAGAAGCGGATCGGTGAGCAAGCGATCGACCCAGCGATCGCCGGTCGGCGAGGCCGCGGCCAGGCCGAGCTCGGCATAGCGCTTCGACTCACGATCGACCAGGGCTTCGACGCCAAAGCGATCGAGGAAGCGCTTGAGCTCGCCCGGCGACATCGCGCGTTCCTTCAGGTCGACGAAGTGCGTCTTCACGCCGCGCTCGGCGAAGAAGCGGAGCGCCTTCTTCGTGTCGACGCTCTTCTGGGTGCCGAAAATCTGAACTTCCATCCGAGGAGCCTACCCGCCCGCGCGGTGCGAGCGAACGGAGAAAAGGGCGCATCCCGACGAGCAAGCCCCACCTTCGCGCTGCCTCGCGAGGAAGCTGCTGCAAATGCGGCCAGCGCCCGGTACACTCGTCGCCACCTTTCCCCTCCGGTCTAAGGGCTTCAGTCTCGGAGGCGTGTCGTGCGATGCGTTCGCTTGCTGCTGTTTTTGATCGTCCTCGCCACGCGGGCGACGGCCGGGCCGAATGCCGGCGGCACGCTGGTCGTGCATGTGCTCCCACACATCGATGGCTGCAAATGCGGGGAGCTGCTCCGCGTCGCCTGCGATGTGACCGAACCTTGCGTCGACCTCGATCGCTGCGTCGACGCGCGCTCGCGAATCGACGGCGATCAGAACCAGGTCTGGGTCGTGATCGCCGCGTTTCCGGAAGGCTCGTCGCCACGACTTTCCAAGGTGACCTTTGGAATCGAGTACCCGCCCGCGGTCGCGTTTCTCGCCGAGTCGAGCTGCGCCGACACCGAGCTCACCACCGACGGCTGGCCGAGCTCCGGTCAAGGCACCGCCATCAGTTGGAGGGAGCCGCGCAAGGGATCGATGCAGGTCCTCTACTGGTTCGCGGGCTACAACGAGTACTCGCCACAGGCCGCGCTCTTTCAGCTGACCCCGCACCCGACGCAGGGAGGCAGTTTCGGCGATGACAGCGTGCCTATTCAGCTCGATCCGATCGCGGGCTATGGCGCGATCGGATTCGAGCAGGCAGGGGTGCTGGTATGCCCGAGTCCCTCGAGCTCAACCGCGCCCGCTGCTTCCAACGCTCGGATCGAGGCTGTCGGCTACTGACCGAAGGGACCGACGCTCGGCAGCGAAGCGGGTGAGCGCCTGGCCGCCGGCCGCTTCGTACCACGCCAACCAGCCATCAGAGCGGTGAAGAGCCGTCGGCTTGACCTCGCCGGCGCGTTGGCCGAGCGCGATGCAGCGGCGGATGTACTTCGCA
>CAZZAH010000346.1:0-5112 GCA_964652115.1 uncultured bacterium
GTCGCTGAGCTCCCGGCGGGAATGAAGAGGGGCGGACGCTTTCACGCCCGCCCCGCAAACAGAGGCACTCTTCGAAGACCTCGGGCCTACGCCTCGGGATCTTCTGGGTCCGACTGCTCGTCCTTCTTCTTCTTCGGCTTCGGCGCCGCGCCCGGCTCCTGCGGCTGATCCGTTTCCGGCGTCACCGTGCCGCGCGTCTCCGAGTACTTCGCGATGAAGGCCGAGTTGACCGCTTCGTCCTGCTCCATCAACCACGACTTGACCGAGAGCACCATGCGATGGTTCGCGAGATCGATCCGCGTGACCTTGACGTCCAGCTCGTCGTTCTCGATGAAGTGCTCGCCGGGGTGGCCGATGTTGTCGAGGCCGAGCTGACCGGCGGGGATGAAGCCTTCGACCTCATCGTCCACCAGCACGATCGCGCCGCGATCGATCGCCTTGATCACCTTCGCCTTCGCGTCGGCGTTCATCGGGTACTTCTCGACCAGGCGAGGCCACGGATCCTCGGCCGCCTGCTTCAAGCCGAGCGAGATCCGACGGTTCTCCTTGTCGATGTTCAGCACCTTGACCTCGACCTGCTGGCCCTTCTTCAGGACCTCGCTCGGGTGATTGACCCGACGCGTCCAGGAGAGATCGGAGATGTGAACCAGACCATCGATGCCGTCCTCGAGCTCGACGAAGGCGCCGAAGTTCGTCAGGTTGCGAACCTTCCCCTTGATGGTCAGGCCGAGCGGGAAGCGCTCGTCAAGCGTGAGCCACGGATCCGGCTCGACCTGCTTGAGCCCGAGCGAAATCTTCTCGTTGTCCTTGTCCACCTTGAGGACCATGCACTCCACTTCCTGTCCCTCGGCCAGGATCTTGTTCGGATGGCGGACGTGCTTGGTCCAGGACATCTCGGAGACGTGGATGAGTCCTTCGACCCCCTTCTCCAGCTCGACGAAGGCGCCGTACTCGGTGATGGAGACGACGCGGCCATGCACCTTGGTGCCGACGGGGAACTTCTCCTCGACGCGCTCCCACGGATACTCGGTCAGCTGCTTCAGGCCGAGGCTGATGCGCTCGCGCTCCGGCTCGAACGACAGGACCTTGACGTCGACCTTGTCGCCGACCGAAAGCACCTCGGACGGATGGCGAATGCGACCCCACGAGATGTCGGTGATGTGGAGCAGACCGTCGATGCCGCCCAGGTCGATGAACGCACCGAAGTCGGTGATGTTCTTGACGTATCCATTGCGGACCTGTCCGACCTTGAGGTCGCGGATGATCCCTTCCTTGGCGTTCGCGCGCTCCTCTTCCAAGACCAGACGGCGGGAGACCACGATGTTCCGCCGGCGCTTGTTCAGCTTGATGATCTTGAAGTCGAGGGTCTGGCCGAGCAGAGCGTCGACCGACTGCGGCGGACGAAGCGCGATCTGCGAGCCGGGCAAGAAGGCCTCGACCCCGAAGAGGTCGACCACCGCGCCGCCCTTGATTTTTCGCGCGATGCGCCCCTGCACGACCTCGCCGCGCTCGGCCGCCTCGCGCACGCGATCCCAAACCTTGACGAAGTCGGCGCGCTGCTTGGAGAGCACGACGAGCCCGTCCTGGTTTTCCATCTTTTCCAGGAAGACGTCAATCTCGTCCCCCACCTTGATCGCATCGGTGTCGGTGAACTCGGAGAGTGGAATCACTCCCTCGGACTTGAAGCCGATGTCGACCACGACCTCGTTCTCGTCGACGCGCAAGATCCGCCCACGCAGGATCTCGCCCTCTTCGAGGTTTTTCATCGACTCCTCGTACATGCTGAGCATGTCCTTCAGAGCCTCGGGGTCGCGTTCATCCTCGTCGTCTTGGTTGAGGATGATGGAGACGGGTGCCGGCCGCTGGATCGGCGGTGGCTCGGGAGCATCTTCGATGATGGCGCCTTCGCGACCCGCGGGTTGGTGGTGGGGTTGTGAGTAATCGGATCGGTCTTCGAACATGACGATTGCTTCCTCCTGGAACGTTCCCCGTGCTGGGGGATTCGGTGTTCCTGCCCGCGCTCTTCAGCGCACGGTTAGGTTCCACCCATGAAGCGCGAAGTATAGCGATGCGATGGTGCGGGGGCACCCGCGTTTTTCACATTGATTCCTTCTCCAGCGCGGCGATCGCGGCCATGACCTGATCGGTGATCTCCTGATAGCGCTCGCGCCGCGACTCGCTCTCGCCTTCCGAGAACCGAATCGGCGGCCCGAAGCGCACCACGATCGGGATGCGCCGGAAGAGCGAGCGCCGAGGCTCATAACTCGAGCGAATGTGCACCGGCACGACCGGAACCCCGGTCGATAGGGCCAAGAGGCCCACTCCGACCTTCGCATCGCCGAAGCCTTCGCGAAGAATCCGCGTTCCTTCGGGGAAGACGAGGAGCGCTTGATCCGAGCGCAGCACCTCGAGCGCCTTCGCGAGCTGCTTTCGATCGAAGGCATCGCGATCGACCGGGATCGATCCGAAGTGACGGATCATCGGCCCAAAGATCGGAATGGAGAAGAGCTCGCGCTTGGCGAAGTAACGGATCTCGCGCCTGAGCCCGGAGCCGACGGCGGGCGGATCGAGATAAGACTTGTGATTCGCGGCGAGGAGGCAGGCGCCGATAAGCGGCACGTGGTGCGTGCCTTCGTACCGCAGCCCGCACATGACGTGGATGATCGTCCGCGCGGCCCACTGGCTCACGCTGTAGGACCAGCGGCGCCGGGCGTTCTCGCTCAAGACGTCTGTGTCCTCGCGCGCCACGCTTTGACGATCTCCTCCACCTGCCCGTCGATCGAGGTCAGGCCGGTGTCGATCGTGATCGCGTCGTCCGCTTGACGAAGCGGCGCCGCGCTCCGTGACGAATCGCGTTCGTCGCGCTCAGCCAGATCACGCGCGACCTCATCGATCGCCTGCTCGACCCCCGATCGCGCGAGATCCCCTTGGCGCCGCACCGCCCGCACCGGGAGCGCGGCGGAGAGGAACACCTTGAGCGCCGCGTCGGGGAAGACGACGGTGCCGATGTCCCGGCCTTCCACCACGAGATGTCCCGAGGCCGAGGCCTCGCGAAGCAGCTTCGTCACGCGGTCGCGCACGTCGGTTCGAACCGCGATCTTGGAAGAGAGGGCCGAAACCTCAGGCGTGCGGATGTCGGCGTTCGACTCGACGCCGTTCAAGAAGATGCGGAAGCGATCGGGCGCCGGCTCGATGCGAAGGTCGAGGCGCGTCAACGTCTCGCCCAAGCGCGGATCCTCCGGCTCGAGCACGCCGATCTGACGAAGCGCCCACGCGACCGTGCGGTAGATCGCGCCCGAGTCGACGTAGCAGAAGCCGAGCTTCGCCGCGACCCTGGCCGCGCTCGTCGTCTTGCCTGTGCCCGCGCCGCCGTCGATCGCGATGACCGCCGCTCGCGCCTTCGCCTCCGCCATGCTCGCTCCTTCCGCTGCCGGACCACCGCCGCCCCGGGGCCAGCCCAGCTTTAAGTCGCGAGGGTGAGCTGACGCAAGGTCGAAACGAAGCTCGGATCGCTCGTGCCGACCATCTCGAGGCTGTCGACCGTGACCGGCTCGCGCGCGGCGCAGGCGGCGATCATGGCCGACATCGCGATGCGGTGGTCTCCCGCGGTGGTGATGGCGGCTCCTTGAAAGTCGATCGGTCCGGTCACCGCGAAGGCGGCGTCCTCCTCGATCGTTTCGGCCCCGAGCGCGCGCAGAAGTGCCAGCGTGGTGCGGATGCGATCCGACTCCTTCACCCGCAGCTCCCGCACATCGCGAAACCAGGTGGTGCCGTGCGCGCGCGCCGCCGCCACCGCGAGGATCGGAACCTCATCGAGCAGGCGCGGCACCTCCTCCCCCTCGACCACCGTCGCGGTGAGCGAGGAGAACTCCACCGTCACGCTGCCGACCGGCTCGGGTCCATCCACGCGATCGGGCGTGATCTCGACCCGCGCACCCATCCGACGCAAGACCTCGAGCGCGCCGACGCGCGTCGGATTGAGCCCGACCCCTTCGACCGTGACCCGTGATCCCGGCGTGATCGCCGCCCCGACCCAAAAGAAGGCCGCGGCCGAAGGATCGCCCGGCACCTCCCAGTCACGAGCGCGAAGCTCGGCCGGCAGATGCAGTGTGACGCTGCTTCCGTCTCGCTCGAGCTTGGCCCCTTGCCACGCGAGCAGCCGCTCGGTGTGATCGCGCGAGAGGAACGGCTCACTCACGCGCACGAGCCCCGAGCGCCGCGCGCTGTGCGCGAGGAGCAGCGCCGACTTTACCTGCGCGCTCGCGATCTCCAGACGATGCTCCGACTCCCCCGCCATCGCGTCGAGCTCGGAAGCGCTCAGCCCATGGATCGTCAGCGGCGCGCGCCCGCCCGGCTCCGATTCGATCCGCGCGCCGAGCGCTTGAAGCGGCGTGATGATGCGCGCCATCGGTCGCGCGCGAAGCGACGCATCGCCCGTGAGCCGACTCTCGAAGGGAAAGCCGGCGAGCGCTCCCGCGAGCAGGCGAAGCCCGGTGCCTGAGTTCTCGAGGTCGAGGACTTCCGAAGGAGCGCGCCAACGTTCGCGCCCCCCTTCGATGCGGACACCGTCGCCTTCCTCTTCGATCGGAATGCCCAGGAGGCGGAGCGCGCGAAGGGTCGCCATGCAATCGGCGCCGGGATTCGGACGGTGGAGCCTGCTCGTTCCCCGCGCTAGCGCGCCCAGGATCAGCCCGCGATGCGTGAGCGACTTGTCGGACACGACGCGGACCGTGCCCCGAAGCGCTGTGATCATGCGGAGTGGATCCGCGCGCGCGCCGGCTCCGCCGGATAAGAGCCGAGCACGCGAAGGAGCTCGACCTCGCCTTTGAGCGCCGCGAGCGAACGCGCCACCGGCTCGCTCTCCTCGTGCCCTTCGATCTCGATCACGAAGAGGTGATCCCAAGGTCCGAGATGCGTCGGCTTCGGCTCGAGCCACGAGACGTTCAAGCCTTCCTGCGCGAGGATCCCGGTCACGAGGTGAAGTGAGCCGGGACGATTGGCGAGCACGAGCAGAAGGAGCGTCTTATCGCGCGCGCTCTGCGCCGCCCGCCGCCGCGCAAGCACGAGGAAGCGGCGCGTCGCCTCGGGCAGATCCTCGATCACGAGCTCGAG
>CAZZAH010000347.1:0-5091 GCA_964652115.1 uncultured bacterium
CCCATACGACATGTCATGCGCGATCGAAAGCCCCTTGATGCCGAGGTAGGACATCCAGACCCCGGCGATGAGGGGGCCGACCCCCGGCACCAGGGAGATCGGAAGCGGGCTCGCCGAGTAGGAGAGGACGCGCAGGGTCACGGCGAAGCCGGCGTTGTTCCCGCCGAGCATCATGATCAGGAGGTGCGTGATCCCGCCGCTGACCGCGAGCCAGAAGACGGTCATGACCGGCGAGAGAATCATCGACGCCGACTGGAGCATCGCCTCGTTGCCGAGCTCCTGCGCGCCCGACCAGCCGGAAAGGAACCGCGACATCGACGCGTTGAACGCGAAGCCGTAAAGGCCGTTCACGATCGCCGCGAACCAGCACAGGACGATCGCGTAGGCGACCGGCCTCAGCAAAGAGCCATCGCGCCGCATCCTCGTAAAGGCGGTGTCCGGCTCACGCAGAAAGAGCAGGATCGTCTCCCACAACGCGGGAAGGAGCGGCCGGCCTGGCTCCTCCCACGGCAGATCCGGCATTCCCGGCGGCGTCTGCGCGGGACCGGAACCGGAGCCGTAGAACCCTGGCGGCGGAGGCGGAACGGGAGGAGGCGGTGGATCGTGGTCCATGGAATCTCCTTCGCGCTCGAGTGAGGGTTGAAGGCAAGTGTTGTAGCACTCGCGCGCCGGTCGTACAAAGATCTCGGTTTCCGACTCGAACTTAGGGCGAAGTACCGGGCACCGGACCGGGTGAAACCTGGCATGACTCCGTCAAGGAGAGGGAGCAAGGGTATGTCGACGCAAACCGGGTCGCGTCCCTATCGCGGTCCCTTTCCGCCGCCGCAGTCGATGCGGTTCTCGGGGGGATCGGTCCAACTCGACTTCGCGCTCGCGTCGGACTCGAAGGCGGTGTCCGAGGCGGCCTGGCTGGGTCGCGAGCTGGCGTCGCGCGGCCTGTATCCCTCGGCCACGAATCGCCGGCTCGAGCTCGGCATCGACGTGGCGCGCACGGCACCTGCGGAGGGCTTCCACCTCGAGCTTTCGAGGGAGCGGTCATTGCTCACCGCACGAGATGCTGCGGGCCTGCGCTATGGATCGCTCGCTCTTCTCGATCTGATCGACCAGGTAACGGAACAGACACCGAGGCCTGAGCCCTTGTCGCTGCCCGCGTGCGAGATCGACGATTGGCCCGACTTCGCGCACCGCGGCGTGATGCTCGATGTGAGCCGCGACAAGGTTCCTACGATGGAGACCCTCACCGCGCTGGTCGAGCAGCTCTCGCGTTGGCGAATCAATCAGCTTCAGCTCTACATGGAGCACAGCTTCGCCTATCGCGGGCATGAAGTGGTGTGGCGGGACGCGAGCCCCTTCACCGCGGAGGAGATCCAGGCACTCGATCGCTTCTGCCGCGAGCGCTTCATCGAGCTGGTGCCGAATCAGAACTGCCTCGGGCATTTTCATCGGTGGCTGATCCATCCCGAGTATCGGCCGCTGGCGGAGTGCCCCGACGGGTTCGTGACCGCGTTCACGCCGGGCGGCGAGCCTTACAGCCTCTGCCCCACCGATCCGCGGACGTTCGATCTTCTCGAGGACCTCTTCGATCAGCTCCTGCCGAACTTCACCTGTCGCGTGGTGAATGTCGGACTCGACGAGACCTTTGACTTGGGTCACGGCCGTTCGGCGAAGGAGTGCGCCGAGCGCGGGACGGAGCGGGTCTACCTCGACTTCGTGCGCGAGGTGCACGCGCGTCTCGCGCGGCGCGGCTATCGCGTGCAGTTCTGGGGCGACATCATCCTCAAGCGACCCGAGCTGATTCGCGAGCTGCCGGCCGACGCGGTCGCGCTCGAGTGGGGCTATGAAGCGGATCATCCCTTCGCGGAAGAGGCGGCGCACTTCGCGGCGGCGGGGCTCGAGTTCTACGTCTGCCCCGGCACCTCGAGCTGGAATTCGATCGGCGGCAGAAGCGAGAACGCGATCCGAAACCTCGCCAACGCCGCGCGAAACGGGAGCGCGGCCGGCGCGAGCGGCTACCTGATCACCGACTGGGGCGACCACGGTCACTGGCAACCGCTACCGGTGAGCTACTTGGGACTGCTCGCAGGCGCGGCCTTCGCCTGGAATCGAACCGCGGCGCTCGACTGGGCGCCGCGCGACGACGAGCCGATGTCCGATGCGTTGCGAACGCATTGGTGTGGCCTGCTCGATCGCCTCGTCTACCGCGACGCGGCGAGCAAGCTGGGTGCCGTGACCTTCGAGCTCGGGCGCGCGGGGCAGGCGACCGGCGCTCGAAACCGAAATGGCTCGCCGCTCTTCCGTTTTCTTCACTTCGCGGATCGGGCGTGGCCTCATCCGGAGATCGAGGGGCTGACCCGCGAGGGGCTCACGCGAGCGGAATCGCTGCTTCGCTCGCTTCCGCCGGAGTTGGCTCAGGCGCGTTCCTCGCGCGAGGACGCAGGCACGATCGCGGACGAGCTCGCATGGGCGATCGATCTCCTGCGCTTTGCGGCGCGGTTTGGGCTCGCTCGCTTCGACGCGGGAGACGGTCGTTTGATCGCGGAGATCGAGCCCTCAGTGAGGCGGCCGCTGGCGGAGGAGCTGCTTCGGCTCGCGGAGCGTCACGCGACGCTGTGGGTCAGACGGAATCGTCCCGGGGGCCTGTCCGATTCGAAGGCGCGCTTCGAGCGGATCGCGAGTCGGTTGAACGAGTAGCTAGGCGGCGCGCGCGCGAGGCGCCCAGCGATCGAGCATCATGCGCAGGCCATCGATGTTGATCGGCTTGCTCAGGTAGTCGTCCATGCCGCAGGCGAGGCAGTGTTCGCGATCGCCTTCCATCGCGTTCGCGGTGATGGCGACGATCGGGGTGTGTTGGCGATCGCCTTCCTTCCGGCGGATGTGGCGGGTCGCCTCGTAGCCGTCCATCTCCGGCATCTGGCAATCCATCAAGACGAGCGCATAGTCGATGCGTTCGAGCGCCTCCAGCGCCTCGAGGCCGTTCGCCGCGACGTCGACGCGACACTCGAGCCGCTCGAGCATGCGCGCCGCGACCTTCTGATTGACCG
The DNA here is from genome assembly GCA_964652115.1 of uncultured bacterium. Classification (GTDB taxonomy): domain Bacteria; phylum Eisenbacteria; class RBG-16-71-46; order CAIMUX01; family CAIMUX01; genus JADJQY01. The sequence goes on from CAZZAH010000347.1 coordinate 3,042, forward strand.
CGTTGTCCTCGACCACGAGCACGCGCATGCGCTGCAGCTCGGGATCGGGACGCGGCCGCGTGACCACGGGTGTAGGCGCCTTGAAGTGCGCCGCACCGGCTTCAGCCGGCAGCAGAGCCTCGAGCAAGGAAGTCGTGCGCACCGGTTGATAGAGGCAGAGATCGTAACCGGCCGCCCTCGCCTCGTTCGCCTGCTTACGCCGCGCGGCCACCGAGAGAAGGATCAATCGCGCCGCATCGAAGGTTCGATCGCTTCTGAGCTCGCGCGCGAAACCGCTCCGAAGCGCGTCGGGATGCCGCTGGTCGATGATCACGCAGCTCGGGCGCGCGCCCGCGTCCCGCTGGTGGAAAATTCGAAGGAGCTCCTCGCGACTCGACGCGAGCTCCACCTCGACGGCGAAACGATGGCAGTCCGCTTGGAGAAGCGCGTGGGTCAACCCCGAGCGGGTCAGAAGCGCGACGTGCGTCCCCAGAAGCTGCGTGCTCGGAGGGAGCGCGCAGTGCGAGGCGGCGCGACCGAGCGGCAGGACGAACCAGAAGCGGCTCCCGCCCTCTTCTCTCCCATGCACACCGATTTCGCCGCCCATCAACTCGACCAGCTCGCGCGAAATCGCGAGGCCGAGCCCGGTGCCGCCGTACTTCCTGGTGGTCGATCCGTCGACCTGCGAGAACGACTTGAAGAGGCGGACGACCGCTTCGGCCGGGATGCCGATCCCCGTGTCGTGGACCTCGACGCGGATGTACATCGTGTCGTCGCTCGGAGTGATGCTGTGCGCGGTGACACGGTGCCCCGAATCCGGCGCCTCGACCGTCACCTTGACCACGACCTCGCCCTCGTCGGTGAACTTGACCGCGTTCGCCACGAGATTGGTGAGCACCTGCCGGATGCGAGCCGGGTCGCCACGCAGAATCGCGGGAAGATTCGGGTCGACGAAGGCGCCGATCTCGAGCCCCTTCGCCTGCGCGCGTTCGGCCAGCAGCTCCAACACCTCCTCGACCGTCGAGCGAAGATCGAAGTCGACCGTTTCGAGCTCGACCCGCCCGGCCTCGAGCTTCGAGAAGTCGAGGATGTCGTTGATCAGGGTGAGCAGGACCTCGCCCGAGCTGCGGATCACCTCCGCCCAATCGCGTTGCTCAGGAGACAGCGGCGAGTCGATCAGAAGCCCGGTCATGCCGATCACGCCGTTCATCGGGGTCCGGATCTCGTGGCTCATCGTCGCCAGGAAGTCCGACTTCGCCTTGGCCGCGGCGAGCGCTTCATCCCGTGCGCGCGCGAGCTCGGCCGCCTGTGCCTGGATGCGCGCGTTCGAGGCGCGAAGCTCGCTCAGCGTGCGCTCCACCTCCTCCTGCGCGCGGACGAGCGCGCTGATGTCGCGCCCGGTGGTGCCGTAGCAGAGCGGCTCGCCGGTCAACGGATCGCGAATCAGCATGACGCTCTGGAGAATGGGCACCGGCTCGGCCGAGCCTCGAGGCAGGATCTCGGATTCCCCCTCCCACGAACCCTGCTCCGGCAGCGCGGGGAAGATCTCGTCGCGCACACGACGGAACCCTTGCTTGGTCAGGAAGTCGGCGAGCATGTAGCGCTCGATGTCCTCGTCAGGGTCGAGGCGAGTGAGCGCGCGTCCGGCACCGTTAAGGTAGAGGCAGCGGCCATTCAAGTCGGTGATGCCGATCAGCTCGCTCGCCCCCTCGACCAGCGAGACGAGCTTCTGGCGCTCCACCTCCATGCGTTTGCGCTCGGTTTGATCGACCCCCATCGAGAGGATGTAGCGCGCGTTCCCCTCGCCGTCGCGAAGCAGGGTTCTTCGCACCAGGATCGACATCGTGCTCTGTCGCGCCGCGACCTCGACCTCGCTCTCGAGCACCTCTCCGGTCTCCAGACGACGAAACTCCGCTTCGCTGAGAGACCGGTCGGCGCTGCTGAGCGGAACCGCGTTCAACCGACGGCTCAGGATCGCGTCTCGCGAGAGGCCGTTCATGGCGAGCGCCGTTCGGTTGATGCGAAGCACTTCGCCCGTCTGCGCGGAGGTGACGCTCAGGCCGACCGGCAG
>CAZZAH010000348.1:0-5082 GCA_964652115.1 uncultured bacterium
CGATGATGGTTGAGGGGGCGGGCCTCTCGGCCCCCTTCGGGGGCCTCGGGTCCCGGCGCCTCCACATGGCCCCACGGGCTCCGCTGGTTTTTGAGGAGGCGGGGCTCTCGGCCCCTTCGGGGCCTCGGGTCCCGCCGCCTCCACGGTTCCCACCGCGCTCCGATGATGGTTGAGGGGGCGGGCCTCTCGGCCCCCTTCGGGGGCCTCGGGTCCCGCCGCCTCCACATGGGCCCACGGGCTCCGCTGGTTTTTGAGGAGGCGGCCCCCCGACCCCCCTCGGGGCCGGATTGGCCTGGCCGCAGACTTCCTTCCTCCGAACGTGATGGTTCACGCTTCGGCATGCCCACCGGAAGTTTAGGTCCCGCACAATATCGCCGCCGTTCGTGCGTCTAGGAATGTGGATGAAGCACTCGATGCGATGGAGCGAGATGGAGCGCGAACCGGACCAACCGATCGACGAGGCGGTCGCGCGCGAGAGCCCGCGGCTGCGGAGCTTCATCCGCCGGCGAGTGACCGATCCGGAAGAGGTCGAGGACATCCTGCAGGAGGTCTTCTACGAGCTCGTCGAGGCAAACCGCTTGCTGGTGCCGATCGACCACATCGCCGGGTGGCTGTTTCGGGTCGCTCGCAACCGCATCACGGATCTCTTCCGTCGAAAGAAGCCCGAGCCTCGCGCGATCCGAAACGCGGACGGCGTCGAATCGGGAGTGTCGTTCGAGGATCTGTTGCCTTCGCCGGACGCCGGACCGGACGCGCTGTTCGCTCGTCGGGTTCTGATCGAGGAGCTCGAGGAGGCGATCGCGGAGTTGCCGCCGGATCAGCGCGACGTGTTCGTCGCCCACGAGATTGAAGGTCGAAGCTTTCGAGAAATGGCGGAGGAGAGCGGCACGAGCATCAACACGCTGCTCTCACGAAAACGTTACGCGGTCCTCCAGCTGCGAGAGCGGCTGCGGGAAGTTCACGAAGCGTTCCGCGACGCATAGGAGAGGACGATGCACAAGAAACTGTTCTGGATCGTACCGCTGGCGTTGGCGGCGTTCGCGGGATTCGCAGCGCTGGGCACCTATCTCGTCATGCGCTTGTGGAATTGGCTGACGCCGTCGCTGTTCGGCTGGCACACGCTGACATTTGCTCAAGCATTCGGATTGCTCGTGCTCTGCCGGCTGCTGTTCGGCGGGCTCGGCCTGATGCGCGGGCCTCGGCACGAGTTCAGGCACCGCATGCGCGCGCGTTGGGGGGGCATGACGATCGAGGAGCGCGAGCGGTTCGCGCACGGCATGCATCGATCGGCGCATCCGGAGGCGCCGGCGCCTCCGGCCGGGGCGTAATCTGGAACATCTGCTGAAAGGGGGCGAAACCGTCGCGCGGCCTCGCCCCCTCCGCGCGCCTACTTCAAGAGCACGAGCCGTTGCGTGACGGACTGCCCTTCGAATCGAAGTCGAACGAAGTAGAGACCGGCGCTGGCCGGCGTGCCGTCGCTTCTTCGCCCGTCCCATCGTGTCTGGTGGTAACCAAGCGCGCCGTCTTCATCGACCACGGTCGCGATCGCTCGGCCGCTCAAGTCGAAGATCTTGATCTGGACTCGACCGCTTCGCGGTTGGCTTAAGCCGAGGCGCACAGTGCGCGGTCCGGGATTTGAGGAGAGGATCGAGAGCGTGGCTCGATCCGAATCGAGCTGGCTGCCGTTCTCCGGTGCATCGACCGATGTGCTGAGCATGGTGACGCAGGTGTCCGACGACGTGCCGGCCGCATCGAGCGCGTACATCTTGTACCAGATCGCGGCCGGGTCGCCGGCGGTGTCGACGAAGTGGTCCCAGTTGGGGGTAAGCGGGTCCTCGTCGATGCAGGTCCGAGCGACCCGGTTGGAGAGTGACGGTACGAAGCTCGCCGATGTCCCGCGGAAGATGTTCCACTCCGCCACGTTTTCCGGGAAGCCGAGCACGTCGAGCGTCTGCTTCGACCAGGAGACTCGGATCGCGTCCTGCCCGGGGTTGTCGTCTCCCTGCGGCGTTGATGAGGCGACTGCGGTGAAGTCGCAGGGAGGAAGAGGCCGGACGTTGTCGATCGAGAAGGTCTGGGTCACGCCCCCGATCACCTGTCCGTTGATCAAGGAGGTCAACGGGACGACCACACGATCCATGTGGACCGGATGGTGATCGGTGACCGTCAGCGCGACGGTGATGCAGTCATGCGGGAGGAGCCACTCCTGGGTCTGGGACAACTCCATCGACCAACCGGCGGGAAGGTCTCCGTCGATGTAGTCAGGCGGATGACCGAGTCGTATCTGCACGAGCCCAGCGGTACTCGTCGTATTGCAGAGCTGGATATAGCTGGTGAACGTATATGGCGGATCGAGCAACGCGAGCGAGCTCCGGCTCGCGGTGTCGCCCCCGTCGACCGGCTGCGGAGGCACCGCCGTCCCGGCCCGGGCGGCCAGCGCGGAGAGATTGGCCCCGGCGATGTTGTTGTCGACCGGCGCATAGACGGCCGTGGTGGGCGCGACCGGATCCGCGGCATTGGACGCGACGACGCCGGCGCACCAGTGGTTGACGTTGGCCGGAGGCGCGGGGATCGTCCAGTTCAACCACGCGATCACCGAGCTGTTGGCACCGATGATCGGGATCACGGTCGAACCTGCCGTCATCATCCCGGTCCCGTTCGGAAACTGCAGGCTCAAGGACGGATCGTTGTAGTAGAAGGTGACCGTCACCGCGGTCGCGGCCACGTTGGTCGTGTTGCGCACCCGCGCGCCGATCCAGTTCGGAATGTTGTAAGCCGGCGCGTCCTGGATTCCATCCTGGTTGTTGTCGATGAAGAGGTCGGGCGCCTCCCAGAACACAGGGCAAGGTGAAGGCTCCTGACAACCGTCGGAATTGCAGTCCCGAATACAGAGATCAACCGTTCCTACAGGGTTACACACGTTGAAGTCCACCCGCATGTCCTGATTGCCGCAGAACTGAATGTCGGTAACACCGACGTTGGTCTGAGCTCCGCTGTAAGACACCGAGCTCGGAAACGACGCGTTGGTGAATACCTTCGGCGAACAGAACACGTCGCCGGCGTCGCCGCGGTTGATGTTTGCATCCAGGTCGTCTGTGTTGAGCGTGTGATCCGCCAGCGAGTAGGCGTCCGCGCACTCCAGGTCGACGCGCTTGTGACACTCGTTGGCGTTGGTCGTTCCCGACGATTCGTCGACGTGATAAACGAGCAAGCCCTGCGCGTGAATGAACTGATCGAAGCCAAAGGCGCGGCGGTTCTCGGCCAGGAAGTACTCATTGCCGACCGTACCGCACCAAAGTTTGAACGCGGTCGGCGTGATGGTCGAGCTCGCGACCGGCCAGTTCCCCAAGTTCTGCGTGACCAGCGTGGGGTTGATCCAGCCGAGCTGGCTCTTGCACCAAGCGCTCATGTGCGCGGGGCACGCGGGGGTGTTCCAGTTGCCGGCACCCATCAAGCACCATTCCCCGAGGCCTTGCCCCGGATCGGTCAGACAGGTCCCGGAGGTCTGCGTCGAGTTGGTGTCATAGAGATCGGGGAGGCCGAACGCATGCCCGAACTCGTGACAGAAGACGCCGATCTCGATCATCCCGCTGGAGCACGACAAGGAGGGGATGATCACATAGTCCTTCACCTTGATGAAGCCGCCGCCGGATCGGGTGTCGGCGGTCGTATAGATCCCGCACGGCCACCCACCAAGATTCCAGCGGTGTGACCAGATAGCGGTGTTGCCCGCGCCCCCGCACTCTGCCCCCTTCTTCGGCTGCACCGCCGCGATGAAGTCGACGAAGCCGTCGTCGTCGCCGGAGTTGGGTTGGCCATCGGGGCCGTCGTTGTCATACAGCCCGTAGTTGAGCGTCGGGTCGTTCGCGACCAGAAGATCGTAGACGAACTGGCCGGCGTTCCCGCCGACGCCGAGACCGAAGGCGCCGGCCGGACCTTCGTAGAAGGTATTGGAATTCGGCAGGGTGGTGAACGGCGTCACCGTGCCTTGAAGGCTCAGGTTGTTGTACGAAATCTCCGCGTAGTACTGCTTCATGGTCCCGTATGGCGGCCAGGGACCGACGAACAGTTCCGTATTCAATGTGGCCGGTGTGATCGGGTCGGCGCCCGTGTTGTTGTACTTGCCCAGCAACACCGGCACCGAGCGCGTTCCCGACACGGTGGTGAGGGCCATGAGCTCTTCGTCGCTCATGCCGGCCCCAAGCAAACCCGCCGCCACCAACTCGCGGTTCTGGCGGAGACGCGCGGCCTGCTGAATGTAGGCGTTCTCGAAGGTAAACGCGTTCGGCCTCTCTTCCATGATCTGCTGGATCACGGGCGGCAAGGGTTGTCCATCCATGGGCGAGATCGGTTGACCAAAGGCGCTGGGTGCGAATGCGAGTGGCAAAGTGAGCAATCCCAGCGCGAGTCCCCAAGGGCAAGTCTGTCTGGTCATGGTTCCGTCCTCCAGTTTCGTTGAGCGAGCTCGGAGAGTCGGCTCGCGGCCTTGGACGGAAGAGTGGGCGACCTTCATCAAAGAAAGATCAAACTCCGGTCAAATCCGATGCAAACACGGTGGCATTTTGCGCCGCTCGGCTGGGAATACTTCGGACGAAGGGGGATTGGGTCAGGCGGTGGGATGTTGGGCGCGTGTGAAAGCCCGGCCAGAGGAGAGCGGCCATCGCAGGGATGTCTCTCGTTGTCTAACTAAGCTCCGGGTAAGCGGCGACTGCGCCTACTGACCGCAATACTGAGCCAGCCACTGCGCGCGCCCGGCGATCTCCTGCGCGGAGAGCGCGCGGTCGTGGAAGCGATCCGCGCCCAGCGTGACGCGGTAGGACGCGTGGACTCGCACCATCCCGCTCTGGCTCCCGATGCCGAATCCGATGCGCCCCCCGGTGCCGAACGGATCCTGATAGGCGATGTCATAGCCGTCGACCCGCGTGCCGAAGTCGTAAGGCTGGGGAAGCTTCACCACGATCGGCTCGAACGTGGTCCCGTCGGTGAGCGTCTGCGCGGCTTGAAGCGGACCTCTACCCATGAGGGCGGGAAGCACGGCGGCGCATGCGAGGGTCGCTCTGGAGTTCACGGTGCACCTCCCGA
>CAZZAH010000349.1:0-5080 GCA_964652115.1 uncultured bacterium
ACCGCCGGGGGAGACCGGCGCCTGCGGTCCGTCGACCGAGGTGTACTACGACCTGGGCGAGGATCTCGATCCCGATCCGACCTCAGGGCCAGGCTCGCCCACCGATCGCTGGATCGAAATCGGCAACTTCGTCTTTCCGCAGTACGACATGCAGCCCGACAAATCGATGCCGCCGCTCGCCAATCGCGGGATCGACACCGGCATCGGCCTCGATCGCGTGACGCTGGTGATGGAAGGGAAGAGGAGCATCTTCGAAACGACGCTCTTCACCCCCTACATCCGGCGGTTGGAGGAGATTTCCGGACGTCGATATGAGGAGCCGCTCAAGTCGAGCTTCCATGTCATCGCGGATCACATTCGCACGCTGACCTTCGCACTGGCCGAGCGCATCCTTCCTTCGAACGAAGGGCGCGGCTACGTCATTCGCCGCCTCCTCCGCCGCGCCGCGGTGCAAGGGCATCGACTCGGGCTCGAGCGGCCTTTCCTCAAGGATCTCTGCGAGGAGGTGGTGCGCGTGATGGGCGACTCCTACCACGAGATCCAGGACGCGCTCCCCTCGGTCAAGCTCGCGCTCGAGATGGAAGAGGATCGCTTTCAGGCCACCCTTTCGCAGGGCCTGCTGCGCTTCGAGGACGCCGCCGCGCGCTTGAAGAAGGAAGGCAGTTCCGTCCTGCCGGGTGAGGTGGTCTTCCAGCTCTACGACACCTATGGATTCCCGGTCGACCTCACGCATGTGCTCTCGCGCGAGCGTGGGCTCGAGGTCGATGAACCCGGCTTCACGCGCACGATGCAGGAGCAACGCGAGCGCTCGCGCGCGAAGGGACGCTTTCAGCAGGCGAAGGGCGAGGACCTCGAGTGGACCGTGCTCAGTGACGGCGCGCACTCGGTCTTCCGCGGCTACGAGACGACCGAGCTTCCGGCCGAGATTCGCCGCTATGCCGCGCTGCCGGGCGGCAAGGAGTATCTCGTGGTGCTCGACGAGACCCCCTTCTACGCCGAGTCGGGCGGACAGGTGGGTGACGTCGGCCTGCTCGAAGCGCCCGGTTTCCGCGCGCGCGTGCTCGACACGCTGAAGAAGGAGGGCGAGATCCGCCACCGGGTCGAGCTACTCGAGGGGAGCTTTCCGGAAGCCAACGCCAATCAGAACGCCGCCAGGGTCGACGCGCGGGTCGAAAACCGAATGCGCGCCGACACCAAGCGCAATCACACCGCGACGCACTTGCTCCACGCCGCGCTGAGGCAGGTCCTCGGACCGCACGTGACGCAGGCCGGCTCGCTCGTCGCGCCCGATCGCCTGCGGTTCGACTTCACCCACTCGCAGGCGATGACCCACGAGGAGCTCTCGCGTGTCGAGGACCTGGTGAACGATCGCGTCTTCGCCGACGAGCCGGTGACGACCCAGGAGTCGAGCTACGACGAGGCGATCCAGAGCGGCGTGATGGCGCTCTTCGGCGAGAAGTACGGGGACCGCGTGCGCCGGATCGAGGTGGGCGAGTTCTCGCGTGAGCTGTGCGGTGGCACGCACGTGTCGCGTACCGGCGAGATCGGCGCCTTCCTCGTCACGAGCGAGACCGGCATCGCCGCGGGCACGCGCCGCATCGAGGCGCAGACCGGCTTCGGCGCGCTCAAGGAGTCGCGTCGTTGGCGCGAGAGCGTCGATGGTGTGCGCCGCGTCGTCCAGGCGACGGCCGAAGAGCTCCCGCAAAAGGTCTTGGGCCTGCAAGACGAGCTCACCCGCCTGCGCAAGCAGATCAAGGACCTCAAGGCTCGCGGCGGCGACGATCCGCTCGCGGGCCTCTCGATCGAGCCGATGGCGAAGGGCGGCCTGCTCGTGTCGACGCTCGAGGTCGAGGAGGGGACCGACCTCCGCGCCTTCGGCGATCGTGTACGCACACGACTGGGTCGAGGCGCCGGCCTCCTCGCGATTCGAAGTGGAGGCAAGTCGACCCTCCTCGCGGTCGTGACCGACGATCTGATCGCGGAGGGGAAGCTCCGCGCCGACGAGGTGATCAAGACCGCGGTCGAAGCGGTCGGTGGACGGGGCGGCGGGAAGCCGCACCTCGCGATGGCGGGAATCGCGGACGAGGCGCGAGTGGACGAGGCGCTCAAGGCCGGAGCCGACAAGCTTCGAGGGGCGCTCTCCTCCTGATGGCCGCGAGGCCGACCGAACGCACGCGACGAGGGGGCTTGGTTCGATGACCCAGCGGGTTCTGGTCCTGGGCGCGCATGGTCTGCTCGGAAGAGCGCTGGAGCGGCATCGTCCGCCGGCGGTCGAGACGCGTCGACCGAGCCGGGAGGACCTTCCGCTCGACGACCTCGATCGGCTCTCGCGAGTGCTGCGCGAGGATCCGGTCGATCGCTTAGTGCTTCTGGCGGCATGGACCCGCGTCGATGACTGTGAAGCCGATCCCGAGCGCGCCTTTCGAGTGAACGGGATCCTGCCGGGGCGAATCGCCGCATTGGCGGAGCGGCGCGCGTTGCCTCTCGTCTTTCTGAGCACCGACTATGTCTTCTCCGGCAATTTCGCGGATCGCGCGCCGCGACCGTATCGCGAGTTCGATCCTGCCGTGCCCGGGAACGTCTACGGCGAGAGCAAGTGGTACGGCGAGTGCGCGGTGCGTGAAGCCTCTCCCCGCGCGCGTGTCGTTCGAACGAGCGCGCTCTACGGCGAAGGCGGGCCTGACTTCGTTTCCGCCATCCGCGCGCGGCTCACCAACGCGGACGCCAACCTGCGCGTGGTCGCCGATCAAGTGACCGCTCCGAGCTGGGTCGATCACCTCGCGCCCGCGCTCTGGAGCTTGATCCTGTCCGAGGAGGCGGGGACATTTCATCTCGCCGGGGGCGGCGCGACGACCTGGTGTGACTTCGCCAAGCGGATCGTGTCGCTGCTGGGGCACGATCCAAACCGCGTCGAACCGATCGCCGCCCGGGACGCGGGGCGCGCCGCGGCGAGGCCGGCCTACTCCGTGCTCTCCTCCGAGCGGGCTCGGGCCGTGCTCGGGGTCACCCTTCCGACTTGGGAGGAAGGGATCGCGAGCTTCTTGGGCTCGGCAGAGGCGGGACGTTGATCAGGACCCTCATTCAACAGCTACGCATCCGCCAGTGGACGAAGAACCTCGTGCTCTTCGCCGGCGTGATCTTCAGCCATCACTTCACCGAGGGGAGAGAGCTCGCGCGCGCCTCGCAGGCCTTCCTCGCGTTTTGTCTCCTCGCGTCGTCGGTCTACGTGCTGAACGACATTCGCGACGTCGATCGCGACCGGGTGCACCCGAAGAAGCGCAATCGCCCGATCGCTTCGGGTCGCCTGTCGATGGGGACGGCCCGCGTGATGGTGGTGGTGCTGCTGGCGGCGGCGGCCGTGGCCGCGCGTCCGCTCGGGACCGGATTTCTGCTGGTGGCGGGGATCTACTACACCCTCAACCTCGGCTACTCGCTCTGGCTGAAGCAGGTCGTGCTCCTCGACGTCATGATCATCGCCATCGGCTTCGTGCTTCGAGCGGTGGCGGGGGTCGAGGCCCTCTCTGTCCGCGAGGACATCTCGCCCTGGCTCCTGGTCTGCACGCTCTTCCTCGCGCTCTTTCTCGCGGTGTCGAAGCGACGAGCGGAGGTGACCCTGCTGGCGGGCCACGCGGGCGATCATCGCGCGACCTTGGAAGAGTATCCGGTCGCGTTGGTCGACCAACTCGTGCCGGTCGTGACCGCGGCCACGGTCATCTCCTACGCCATCTACACGGTGAGCCAGGACACGGTGGCAAAGTTCGGGACCGATCGCTTGGTCTACACCGTCCCCTTCGTGGTCTACGGCGTCTTCCGGTATCTCTACCTCGTCTACCGCCAGGGGAGGGGAGGCTCGCCCTCCGAGGTCCTCCTGACCGACCGGCCGACCCTGGTCAACGTCGGACTGTGGCTCCTGGCCGTGCTGCTCATTCTGGGACTGGGCGCGGACGGTGCGGCCACCCACTGACGCAGGCGCGAAGTGAACGAGCTCGGCCAGTCGATCACGCTCCGCGCGCCGGCGAAGATCAACCTCGGCCTCGAGGTCTTGGGGCGGCGTGCCGACGGATTCCACGAGCTCGTGACCCTCTACCAGACGATCGGGCTGTGGGACCGTGTGACGCTTCGGCGAACCGGACCGCCTGGAGTTCGGCTCCAGGTCCTGCCGCGGTCACTCGACCTTGGGCCCACCGACTCGAATCTCGCGGTCCGAGCCGCGAGGCTTTTCCCCGAGATCGAACGATCCGGCCTCTCGATCGAGCTTAGGAAGAGCATCCCCGCCGGGGCGGGCCTCGGCGGCGGCTCCTCCGACGCGGCCGCGGTCCTGCTCGCGTTAGGAGCGTGGAGCCACACGCATGAATCAGAGCTGTTCGCCATGGCGGCTGACCTCGGGAGCGACGTCCCCTTCTTCCTCGAGGGCGGGACAAGGCTTGGGGTCGGACGAGGAGAGAGGCTTCTTCCTCTCGCGCCTCTGCCGCCACTCTGGGTGCTCCTGATCTATCCCGGATTTCCGTCGGAAACGCGGCAAGTCTATGGCGGTCTGAATTTAACGTTGACACGCCGGGGACCGCTAAGTAGCTTGGCCGAGCGCTTGACTTCCTGCTGTTCGGGCTTGGACGGGGCAGTTGAACAGACTTTGCTCGGTGAGCGGTCGATCCAACCGGATACTCATATGGTGGATCGACGCGAGACGTCGGACATCGCGTGGGTCGACGAGTCGATGCTGGCCGAGCTCCACAACGACCTTGAACCGATCGCGACCGGTCTGAGCCCTAGACTGTCCGGACTGCTGGGGGAGATGAAGCGGCTAGGCGCGAGTGGTGCGCGCGTCACCGGAAGTGGATCTTGCCTGTTCGCTCTGGCGCCGAACCGGAGCGTGGGGCGAATCTGGTCCGCGCACTTCAGGAATACGTTCTACCAGCAAGGAGAGGGGTGGGCCCGCTTAGTTCGTACCGAGAAGCGAGGCTGCTCGCTCGCGCCTGCGTTACGCGACAAGAACCGGCGGCGATCTATAGGGAGATAGATCGGACTCGCGTTCCCTGGGGCCAGACTTCGCAAGTCCATCGACCCATTTGTCCCGCGGCAC
>CAZZAH010000350.1:0-5051 GCA_964652115.1 uncultured bacterium
TCGTTCAACGGCGAGAGGCCGAGCGAAACCGGCTGGTCCGGGTCATCGAGGGCATAGGACCGATCTGCCGCCAAGGCCAGCTCGAAGAGCGAGCCGACGAAGCAGGAGCCGGGTCGAATGAGGGCGAACATGGAGCGCGCGGTCTGGTCGAGCCGCTTGAGCACGCGCCGCATCTGGAAGAGCACCTCGCGGGCGAAGGCGCTCTCTCCTTGCGCCGCGAAGAGCGCCCGATCGGAATGGAGGACCGCCTCGGGATCGCCTTCCGTTTCGAGCAGGAGCACGCCGATCGTCTCGTGATTGAAGCGGAGGTGGAGCAGCGCGTCGTCGAGCTCGCGGAAGGCGCGGAGGGCCCAAAGCTCGGCGCCCTGCTCGCGGATCGGTGTCCGTTCGATCGATGGGCCCTTGATCCGGAGAGTGGCCACCCGCTTCGAGCGGTCGATCGAGAGGTGGACGTAGCGGTGCGTGATCTCGGTCTCGCTGTACTCGCCGCCCAGGGGCGGGAGCGAGAGTGGAAGTCCCTCGGTCGAGCGTTGGGACTTGGCGGCCGCCTTCGCCGCTTCCTCCGCTAGCCCGGCGGACCAGCTGCTTCGCGCGATCACTCGGTCGATGAGGCGCCACTCTTCCGCGCGCTTGCCGCGGATCCCCTCGGCCAGGGTCGAGAAGACGTCCGCCCGATCGCGCCTCACCCTCCGCTTGTCGATCACCCGCGTCAGGCCGCCGGTGCCGGGCAGCACCGCGAGCAAAGGCGTTTCCGGCAGCGACACCGCCGCGCTTCCGTCGTCGATCAGGAGGATGCGATCGCAGGCGAGGGCGAGCTCGTAGCCGCCGCCGGCGCAGACGCCGTTGATCGCGCAGAGGGTCGCGATGCCCCGCTCCTCCGCCATCGCCTCGAGGTAGAGCCGCGTCTCGTTGGTGAACTTGCAGAAGTTGACCTTGAAGGCGTGGCTCGAGCTCCCGAGCATCGGGATGTTCGCGCCGGCGCAGAAGACGCGGTCCTTGCCGCTCGTGACCACGAGGGCACCGACCTCGGGATGTTCGAAGCGCAGCCGCTGGATCGCGTCGGCCAGCTCGATGTCGACGCCTAAGTCATAGGAGTTGAGCTTCAGGACATAGCCGGGCCGAAGCGGTGCGTCGTCGTTCACGTCCATCGCCAAGGTCGCGATAGGTCCGTCGAACGAGAGCTTCCAGTGCTTGTATCGGCTGGGCTCGGTCTCGAAGAAGACGGGCGCGTTCGTTTGTGTCGATTCCATGCGCCGTATCATGCCGGATCGGGGGCGCGGCCCGCATCTCCGGTTTTGTCGACGCGCGGAAGCGGGCTTCGGTTCGCGTATCTGGTGGCCGCGAGCGCCTAGAACGGTACCTCGACCCAGGTCGGGATCGTGACTCCGTCCCTCTGGCCCGGCCTGAACCGGAGGCTCATCGCAGCCAGTAATGCGGCGGGCCATCGATCACGCGGGCCGTCCATGACCTGCGCACGATCCACGACTCCGAGGAACGAAACCAGTGTTCTAACGAGCACGATGCGCGCGTTTGGGGGCTTCCCTGCGGAATCAGCTGGTACGAACAGGAGGGCCGGCATTTCCCACCACGGAGCCTCGAAGAGATCCGGCTGCTGCGGGGGCATCAAGAGCTTGGCCAGGGTCCGCAGCGACTCCGGAGCCGCCGCCCGCGGCTGAGGTCCCACACGTTGCGCGACGCTGTCCTCGAACTCGATCGTCATCGTTGTGTCGATCTGTGCCCACGCGCGTTCGAGCATCAGTCGTGCCTTCGGCGACGTAGCGGCCCAATCCACTTCCGCATGGCATCGGGAGGCGAACCCGGCGCAACAGGCCAGCAGCAGTAACGCCGGGAAGCGCGAATTGAATCGCATGGCTGCTCTCCCTCTCGGGATGCGTCGGCGAGTGCGCGAGCACGGGGATCCGCCCCATCGACGGGGACAAGTGTTTTCCCGCTCGCGAAGCGGCGCAAGGAGCGGCTCGATGACCTGGGGCAATCGTCGCGCCCCAGTCCTGGCCCTCAGGCTACCTCACGACGATCACGCCAGCGCGCGCGGAGTTTCCCTCCAGGCTGATCCAGTAGCGCCCGCTCGGGAGCGGCTCCCCCCGCGCATCGCGCGCGTCCCACCAGGTCTCCTCACTCGGGTCGCTCGGGGCATCGAGTGTACGCACGGTGCGACCGACGACGTCGCTGATCGTGATTCGCGCGCGCGCGCCGAGTTTCGACTGCGGGTCGACGCCTAGGCCGCTGAGGCTGATGCGCGCGCCCGAGTCCCCAATCACGGTGGGCCGAATCACGACGGGCGACAGGCGCGCAGAGCCGGAGGCGACGGCGGCGACAGGGGCCACGACGTTGTGGAGGACCACTAGCGACTGATAGGTCCAACTTGATCCGACAAGATCCATTCCGGGTACCCCATCCAGTTCGCCGAGGCCGAACTCGGTATACGCGCCAGATCCGATGACAGAGTCCACTACCGCGAATGCCCCGCCAGCCCCCCCCTTACACACGGGGCTAAACGCCTGCCGCGTCACCAGACAGTCCACAAGTCCATCGCGATCGTAGTCGGCCGTAATGGGAGCGCCACCGGCGGGGATCACAACCCCCTTGTAGGTCCACCCCCCGCTGCCGTTCGACTCCAGGTATCGCACCTCGTTGAAACCGGAGGGTGAGAATAGAACATCCGCTGTTTGGTCTGCGTTGATCCGCCGAAACGACACGCCGGAGTAATAGATCGTCTGCACCGGCTGCTCGACCCAGATCCACGAGATCGCGCTCGCGAGATGGCGATTACCGAGGTTCTTGATCCACCCGATCGCGCGCGTGTTGCTGCCACACTGATCGCCGTCTCCGTAGCGCGCCGATATACCAAGATCCACCGTCCCGTTGCCATCAATATCCATTGGGGTGATCGAGCCGATCTCTGGTGGAAACCCGGAAGGATCGCAGCCATTGATCAGACTCCAGTTGATCGCGAGCGGATTAGACTGCAGTCCCGACGTACTCCCCCAGTACACGCGGATCTGCGCGACGTGAGACGTCGCGATGAGATCGTCACATCCGTCGGCGTCCAGATCCGCGCTCTCGCTGACCGAGAGAATCGTCCACGGTGTGACCCCGGAGGTGTTTGGCACCTGGACCGGAGGATCGGTGAAGTGGTAGTCCGATGTTGCATACCAAACCTTCGGTGGGCTGTTAGAGAGCATCAGATCGTTTCGGCTATCCCCGTTGAAGTCTCCGATACACCCCCAGCCCCAGTTCGTGACTGGAACGGCCTCACGAAATTCGAAGTGCCCCGCCCCATCGTTCGCCATTACCCAGGCCGCATCCGGTCCGGCGCCCTCATCACGGATACGCACCATACAGTCGGAATAGGCGTCGCCCGTGAGTTCGGCGAGACGAAGGTCCACGGGGTGATTCCCTATCACATACTCACTTCGTGCAAACCAATCCCCCCCAGCGGCGGTTGCCGGCTGCTGTGGGAGCGCTGTTCCGGAGACTCCGAAGACGAAGGCCGCCGCCAATGCGGATCGAACTCTGGGCGACATGACTAGCCCTCCACTTGGTGCGTTCGCTCGAGACGGCGTCACCTGAGCACCACAACGCGACGAGTCGTGGTCCACGACCCGATCCGCAGGCACAGGAAGTACGTCCCCTGCGGCAACACCCTTCCGTTCTTCGCACGTGCGTCCCAGATGACCGCGTAGGTACCCGGCGCGGGCGGATCGAGACTCGTACGCCACACCTCGCGGCCACCCGCATCCACGACCCGTGCCGATCCGTGGCCCGCGGCCGGCACTCGGTAGCGAATCAGGACCGGAGGACTCGCGGGGTTGCTCGTCGGCAGCAGGACAGGCGGCGCGCTCCCGACTGCGGCAGTGAGCTGCCCGTCTTCTCCCGGCCCCATGAGTGGATTCCCGCTGGTGTACCACCCCGTCCTGGCATTGTCGTGTCCGGCGGTGGGCCACGGTCGCGCGGCGGTCGAAACCGCCGGCAAATCGTACAAGTAGACGTAGCCATCTTCATCGCCGACCACCATCTCGAGATACCCGTCACCATCCATGTCGGCGATTGAGGGGGTTGTCGGCGTGTCGTTGTACAACAGTGGCCACCCGGGCTCCTGCCGCACCAGAAACGAGTCGCCGGTGGTGGGCGTGAACTCCCAGCAGAAGAGCGCCGCGTGATTGGAAGGCACGATCGCCTCGACCTTCCCGTCGCCGTCGATGTCCGCGAGGATCGGTTGATGAAGCGTGATTCCCTGCAGCTCGCGTTTGCGGTGATACACCGTGAAACTCAATCCGGAGGGGGAATGATCACTGCCACGGCTCCCGAACGACTCTCCCGCGGGCGCGGCGAGAAGCACAAGCGCGATGACGGTGACTTTAAGAGCGGAGCGTTCGCGGAGCCCTTCCCAGCGATGTTCGCGATCGATGTTCGCCGTGGGGCGGAGTACCAACCGAAACAGTCTTGCGCGCCGCATGCGACCTCCAGTGGCGCACCCCGGAGGAGCGAACATCCGATTCGGCACCGGAGGTGCATTTCGGCCTGGCGTGGTCGCGGTGCGGCGCGTATGAACAGGCAGGAGCGCGCCGCAGCGGCCAGCCGTTCACTTGGCGGGGATCAGTATGGGCCGGCGAGCGCCAATGAGCAACGAACACCTTTCGGTGGCGGAGAGAGCACTGGTGCGATCCTCCCCCGGCTTCGACGCGCAAACTCGCCATTCTGCCCCCAACTCAACTCCGAGAGGACACTACCCATGCCGACACCGACCTTCGATCCCGATGCCGCAGCGATCGGCGACGGCATCTACGGACTCCCCCACGAAGAGAACGAAGCCGGCGTCGTGCTCCTCCCCGTCCCGTGGGAGGCGACCGTGTCGTACGGGGCGGGCACCGCTAACGGACCCGCCGCGATCCTCGAAGCGAGCAAGCAGGTCGACCTCTTCGATCGCGAGACGGGCCGCCCCTTCGAGGCGGGCATTCACATGCTGCCGATCTCCACCGATCTGCGCGCATGGAGCGATGAAGCGCGGGCGACCGCCGATCCCGTGATCG
>CAZZAH010000351.1:0-4988 GCA_964652115.1 uncultured bacterium
CCTGACCGCATCCCGCCTGCTGGAACGGATCTCCGACCACGCGACCAACATCGCCGAGGACGTGATCTACCTGGTCGAGGGCGAGATCGTGCGGCACCAGGGGTGGAAGTATCGCCGCCTGCCCCACGCCGGGGCCTGAGCGACCCCGAGCTCGAAGCGACCCGCCTCATCCCCACCGCATCGAACGAAACTCACGCGCGCTCGCGGAATCCCACTTTACATAAAAACCTGAAAAGCGAAGACTCCGACCGGAGGTGCAGCTTGGAATGGAAATCCGTCTTGATCATGATCGCGGCCGTGATCGGTTACCTGGTCTTGAATACCTTCGTCCTGCCCAAGCTCGGCGTGCCGACCTGATCGGTGCCCGATCCTCGGTCGGGGATGCGAAGTGGGTGCGAGAAGGAGCCGAAAGAGAAGCGATGAGCACTCGAGTGAAGAGCCCGTCCCCGCGGGTGGGCGTTGCGCAGCGTGTCGACGGAGGCTCGGCGGGGGCCTCCTTCGAAGAGGCCGCGGCGTTCCTAAAGGCGTTGGGCCACCCGCTCCGCTTGCGGCTCTTGTGCGGCCTCCTGCGTGAGCCGCGCAGCCTCTCTCGAATCGGGGAGGCGCTTCAACTGCCGCTCTCCTCGATCGCGCTCCACCTGGGCGTGCTCCGGCGGCGGGGGCTTTTGGCCGAGGAAAGACGCGGGGCCGAGGTCATCTTCGAGGTATGCGACGCGCGAGCGAGGGCGGTGCTGGAGCTGCTCTGCGGCACGTCGCCTTCCTCGCGCAAGGCAGCGCGGGATCCAAAGGCGGCGTGGGATTGGCCCGATCGCACGGGCCGAGTCGGCAGCTCAAGCCGCCCACTCCGTCGACGACGCGGCTGAACGAGGCCGGAGGAAGAATGCCCTTCTACGAATATCTCTGCGAAGACTGCGGGGACTGCTTCCCCGCTCTCCGGCCGATCGCCGATCGCGACCAGCCGATCGAGTGCGCACGCTGCGGGAAGGCGCGCACCCACCGAGTCCTCTCCACCTTCGCGACTCCCGGAGCGGGCACCACGCCCCGAGCCGGCGCGCGCGGGAGCACCGACTGTGCTCCCGGCTTCGGCTGAGGCGTGAAGCGCTAGGCCGGTTCGGCCTTGGTACGACCTCCGCGCCCTACTGACAGGCTCCCTGCGGCAAGTTCGCGATGCGCGTCCCCGCGACATCGATGCAGGCCGTCCCCTCGGGGAATCCGGAACATCCCGAAGGATTGTCGGCGATGGTCGCCTCGCCCGCCGCGTGGACCGTCGTGTTCGTGTAGGTCAAATCGAGGTTGATCGTGGTGGTCGAGGTGCAGCCCTCGGAGCTATCCACCGTGCTGCAGTGGACGTGGTAAGTGTCGCCGTTCTGCGTGATCTCGCAGTCGGTCGAGTCGACCGGAACGGAGGAGAGGATCGACTCCCCCGGACAGAGGTTGTACGAATCCGTCGACTGACTGAGCACGGTCTGGGTCGCGCAGTCCTTGAGCGTGATGGTGAAACTCCAGACCCCCGCCATCGCCTCGGTCACGACCGGATTGGCCGGAGTGCCCGGAGTCGTCGGGTTCTTCTTGTCGTCGCCGCAGCCGGTGAGCAGCGAGGCGGTCAATACGCCTGCCGCAAGCAAGGCGAGCGCTCCACGAGTCCATGTCCGTCCTGACAGCATTTTTCCCTCCACTTTCGAGTGCTCGGCGAGTGAACCGCGCGGAGTCTAGCGATTCGCCCGGCGCGGCGAAAGCATTCCGCGCCGATTGCCGTTCGGCCGCCGCGGGCGAGCCGCGGGCGAACGATGCCGTCTTGCCGTCCCGCAGCCTCTGGAGCATCATCGGACCGCTGAATCAGAGTTCCATCCTGATCGGAGGGCCTCGCCATGATCGAGATCTTGGGAGACGGTTGGGTACGCTTCCGCTTCGAGGCGCCGGCGCAACGGCCGGTGTACCTCGTGGGCGACTTCAATCAGTGGAACGAGGACGCCCACCCGATGGACCGTGCCGAGGACGGCGGTTGGGTGACCACGCTCTGGCTCAAGCCGGGCGAGTACGAATACAAGTACAAGACATCCGACGGCTGGCACAACGACCACGGCGCGCACAAGTACGTCGCGAACATCTGGGGAAGCGAAAACTCGGTCGTGGTGGTTCCGCCCACGAGCGAATCGACCAGCACCGGCGCCTCCGCATGAAGCGAGGGCGGATCGACACCCACTTCCTCGAGAGCTCGCTGCTGAAGGGCAATCCGCTCGACGATCCGATCGAGCGCGAGCTGGTGATCGCTCTTCCGCCCGGCTATGACGAGGAGCCGGAGCGCCGTTATCCGGTCGTCGTCTGCCTGAGCGGTTTCACCGGCGCGGGCTACATGATGCTCAATCGAAGCGCGTGGGCGCCGAGCTTGCCCGAGCGGCACGATCGCCTGCTCGCCGCGGGCGAGATCGAGCCGATGATCCTGGTCATGCCCGACTGCTTCACGCGCCTCGGCGGCAGCCAGTACCTCGATTCCGCGGCAACCGGACGTTGGGAGAGCCACCTCCTGCTCGAGCTTCTGCCTTTCGTGGAGGCGCACTACCGCACGCGTCCCGCACCGGACGGCTGGGGCGTGATGGGCAAGTCGAGTGGCGGCTACGGCGCGATCGTGCAGGGGATGAAGCATCCGGACCGCTTCTCCGCCATCGCCTGCCATAGCGGCGACATGTACTTCGAGTATTGCTACCTGCCCGACTTCCCGAAGACGTTGCGCACGGTCGAGGCGAAGGGCGGGCTGCTTCGCTTTCTGCAGTGGTTCGAGGCGGCGCCCAAGAAGTCGACCGAAGGGATGACCGCGCTCAACGTGATCGCGATGGCCTCCTGCTATTCGCCGAAGGAGCCCTATCCGGGCCCGAAGGATCCCGACCTCGGGATCGAGTTTCCGTTCGAGTGGGGCACGGGCGAGCTCAAGGCCGAGACCTGGGGCCGTTGGCTCGAGCACGATCCGGTGCGCATCTATCCGCGGTACCTCGAAGCCTTGAGCGGGATGAAGCTCGTCTTCCTCGACTGCGGATTGCGCGATGAATTCCACCTGCAGTTCGGCGCGCGCATGCTGCGCGATCGACTAAGGCAAGCGGGGCTGGCGGTCGCGCACGAAGAGTTCGACGATGGTCACATGAACATCGCCTATCGATTCGATCGCTCGCTCGTTCTGCTATCGGCCGCGCTCGGTCGCTAGGTGTCGCAGCACACGCGCGCGCAGGAAGTCTCGAAGCGCCGTCGTGCTCGGCAAGGGAACGGGGTGAGCGGGCTGCGCGACACCGGGGAGCGGAAGCGCATCGACGTCGGCCGGGGTGCGCAGCAAATGGAGGCGGCCCAACTCCGCGAGGCGACGATCGACCCCGCCGATCGGTCCACCGAAGATGCTCGCCGAAGGGACGCCGAGCACGGCGCCTTCCCGCACCATCGTGCCGCCGCCGCTCACCACCAACGACGCGCGCAGCAGAAGCTCGCGTCCGTCCTGCGTCTCCCGCGAGAGCTCGAAGTGCGGATGCTCGGTGCGAAGGCGCGTGATCTCCCCTTCGTCGCTTGCGTAGCGCGGAAGGAACAGGACACGGCAGTGCGCCGCTTCTCGACCGAGACGAAGGAGCAGCCGACCGTAGAGGAGCTCGCTCTGGATGGTGTGGTAATGCGCGAGACGAGCGGGCGGACGCACCACGATCAGAGGAGGCGACTCCGGAGCGGGTCGATCGACCTCGGGATCGAGGTAGAGCTGCTCCTTGAAGCCGGGATACGAAACGATCTTCGCGGCGGGCACGCCCCGCGATTCAAGCACCGCGGGGTCGACCGCGTCGGGAAAGTAGACCTCACGACAGAGCAGCCCGAAGAGGCGGAGCGCGACGTATTCGTAGTCGACGAAGGTCAGGCTCGGGATGCCGAGGATGCGCGCCGCCAAGACCTGCGCGCGCGAGCCGTGCCCGAGCGCGAGCGCGATGTCGTGACGTCGAGCCCAGCGCGTGAGCACGAGCGCTCGGCCAAGTCCGCGTGCCCCCTTGTGAAAGCGTCCGCCCCCCGCATGTCCCCCGATCGGGGTGAAGGGCAGGCCATAGAGGCGAAGGAGATCGTGGGTCTGCGAGAGATCGCGAGCGGAGAGGAGCACTCGATGCCCCGCCTCCGCCAGCCATCCGATCCAAGGCAGGAAGAAGAGGACGTGCGGCGAGTTCTCGAGGTCGATCCAGACCGTCTTCGCTTCCTCCCGTCGCATGGGGCGACACAATACGCGATGGCGAAGCGCCGCGGCGAGGCTCGCGCGTGAATCCCTTCCTCCTTCCACGGCGCGCGTTCGGGCGGATTCGCCATCGGCTGGAGATCCGGCGGCATACGGTCCGCGACCATGCGCGACTCCTGCGCTGGCGCGAGGAGCTCGAAATCGACGACTCGATGCGGATCGCGATGGCCGCGCGTTTCAGCGCGGAGGGCCCCTTGGTGAACGCGCCGCGGCTCCGTTCCCTGCTCTCCACCTGCCTCGACGACGCCCTGCGCGCGGGCGCGGTCGACTCGCCGGCGAACGATGCACGGCGGCTTCTGCTCGAGGCGATTGACGCCGCGGCGCGCGGCGAGTGCACGCTCTTCGGCCTGCGCTTCAGCCCGGAGAACCTGGGGGGCTATCGACACGATCCGCTTCGCGACGAGCCCTGGCCCCTTCGCCCGCATGCCGAGATCCGTCTCGATCAGCCGAGTCGGCCGGGCGACATCCGGATGGTGTGGGAGCTCGCGCGCTTCCATCACGCGTTGCTCCTCTTGGTCGGCGAGAGACTGGAGCCAAGTCCGCGCTGGGCCCTCGCCTTTCGCGAGATCACGCGCCGCTTTCTCCGCGAGAACCCTCCCTTCGACGGACCGCACTGGGCCGTCGGGATGGAGGTCGCGATCCGCGCCGCGGCCTGGCTCTTCACCGCGGATGCATTCGCCTGCGCCGGCGCGCCCGCCGAGGACGAGGAGCATGCGCTCGCGTGGGTCGATGCGCTCTTGCT
>CAZZAH010000352.1:0-2348 GCA_964652115.1 uncultured bacterium
TGTTTCCCGCACCGTGCGGGGCGAGCTCGGGTGTCGCTCAGGCTTCACCGCCGGTAGCGCGACCTGTCCTCCGCATCGCGCCCAATCCGAGCAGCAGAGGGACGGGCGTTCGCTTCGCCATGACAGTTGTGGCCAACGCGCGCGTGCGCGTGCTCGACGCCGCGGGTCGAGGAGTGCGCACACTCTGCGATCGCGCGCTTCCCGCGGGCGAGCATGCGCTGGCGTGGGACGGCCGCACCCCTGCGGGACGTCTCGCGCCGGCCGGCGTCTACTGGATCGAGTTGTCCGTTGGAGGGAAGGTCAGCGCGTCGCGGTTCGCGCTCGTGAGGTAGGCCCGGTCACGCCGGCTTGCACAGACAAATCGGCTCGCGTGGGGATCGCACGAGGGCGATACTTTCTCCGTCGCATGCCACCCAGGCTTCTTCGCATGGAGGCATCATGCGCGCCGCACTGCTCGCCCTTGGTTGTGTTTCTATCGCCCTGACCGCGCGGGCCGCACCGATCATGTCGGAACCGGTGACGGTAGATCACGGGCTCCGCTACATCCCCTCCGGTTCCCACATCGGCCGCACGCAGGCGATTCGAGTCCCGAGCGGCGTTCTCCTGACCAGCCTCGACGGCAACGGAATCGAGGTCATCCGGCGAGGTCCGAACCTCGAGGAGCTCGAGCGGAAGCCTGGCTCGTTCGGTTCGCCGGTGATCACCTGCGGTTCGTTCGACATCGCGTCGCTCCAGAGCGATCAGCTCGCGGTGTTCTTCGACGCCGGAGACGGCTCCTTGCCGAAAGCGATGACGATCCGACGGTTCGACTCGACAACCCTCGCCTCGATCGGCTCTCCGATCGAGATCGCGTCGGGGGTGCGGACGCCAGATCTCGGCGGCAACTCGCAGGCAACCCTTCGTGCGAACGCACAGGTGGTGCTCGCTGCCTGGTTGCAAGCGGACGGCACCGCTCACCTGGCACGGCTGAACCACTCTTTCGAGAGGCTCGACTCGACGGACATCGTCATTCCGAACATGACCTGGCGCGGTCCCTTCGCGCTCGAGCTGGACGACGACGGCGGTTGGCTGATGGGCGGTGACACGCAAGAGCGCCTGGTCATCTTTCGGCTCGACGCGGAGGGCCATCCGACGCCATGGACCGTGAACCCGTTCGATACCCAGTTGATGATGAACGTGGCGGCCGAGCGCGTGGGGCAGAGCTGGCTCCTCGTCGTCGCGGGGCAGGAGAGCGTGCGGGCGACCTGGGTGAAGGGAGACCTGGTGACCCCCTTCGTCTTGCCGAGCGACTTCGATCACTACTCCGGTCTCGCCATCGCCTCACACGACTCGACCGCGGCGGTGGTACACCGTACGGGTTGGGGCGAGCGCATCGAGGCGTTCGTGGTGAACGAAGGGGACGAGCGGCCTCGATTCCACTTCTATCTGGCGACCTCGGGGGACGTGTCCTGGACCATGGATCGCAATCGGCCGGTCGATGTGATCTGGGACGGCAACGCGTTTCTGGCGCTCTGGGCCGAGCATATCGAGGGCCCAGTGGAAGCGGCGGAGCGACGCGACGACTGGCAACGGCTTCCGGTGAGCGCGCGGCGATTCTCCGCGACGGAAGGCCCGCTCGATCCCGAACCAATTGCGGTGAACGCCGCGACGCAGATCTACTTCCCGGCGCTGGCCTACGTCGATGGGCAGCTGCGCGTCTCCTGCCACGATGGCTTCGGGGGGTATCGCCGGATCGCGGTGACACTCGACGATGTCGGGCAGCCGATCGCGCCGGGTGTCGAGTACGTCGATGCTGAGCTGGATGAAGTCGGCTCCAGCTGGCTCGGAGCGCAACGCATGTGGGGAGGCGCTCAGACGCTCCTCTACACCGTTAACTACTCGATCGAGTCGGCTGGCGCGTTCATCGACGACAACGAGCTTCTGCTCGTGCGCCTCTCCCCTTCGGGGACGGTCGAGCGATCGGTGTGGACGTGGGTCGACACCGGCGACGCTCCGGCCTTCAGCACGCGTTCCTATGATCTCGCCGGCACCGACGACAGCCTCTTCATTGCGTATGACCGCGGCTTCCGCTACCAAGACCCCACTCCACCCACCGTGCATCTTCGTTTTCTCGATGGAACGGGCCAGCTGCGGCGCGAGTGGATCGCGCATCCGGACAGCGGTGCGGCGGCGCCGACCCTGCGCTCGGCGCCGGGTGGCGCGCTCGTCGTGTGGTGCGCACGCGAGGATGGCTTCTGGAAGCTCCGGGGTCGTGTGGTCCGCGCCGATGAGCCGACCGAGACGCTCGGCGGCGCGCTGCTCCTCGCGGAAGACGGGAATCAAACCGCGCCGAGGTTGATCGACGGTCA
>CAZZAH010000352.1:2358-4945 GCA_964652115.1 uncultured bacterium
GTCGGCCGATGCTTGCTCCTGCAGCCGGGCCTCGACGGCCCCGGTGCTGATGAAGTTCTGCCGGCCCAGTTCCACGTAGCGGCGCGCATTGACGGCCGCCAGTTCCCTGCGGGCCTGGGCGTCGCGTCGCTGCGCCTCTGCAGCGCGCCCGGCAATCAGGTCGGCCCGACCGGCGTGTGGGACGGCGAGCACTACGTCGTCCTCTGGGGCGAGTACGGGGCGGCACGAGCTCTCTACGCCAATCGCGTGCGCGCCGACGGGCGCGTGATGGATGCCCACGGTTTCCTGGTGCTGCCGGACTACGAGGGACGGATTCTGCCCGCGACCGATGGCCAGGGGCGCGTCGCCATCATGCAAGGCGACCAGCTTCGCTTCCTCGAAGACGCGCCCGTGCCGACGCTGCCAACGGCGCCGTCATTGACCTCGCGGGACGGCGGCATCGCGCTCGCGTGGAGCGTTCCTTCCGAATACTCCGGTGCGCGTTGCTCGATCTATCGCCGCGAGCTCGATTCATGGGACGAGCCGATCCCGCCGCCCGAAGGATTCGATCTGATCGCCCCACCGATCGTGCAGGCAGGGCCGATGGAGTACAACGCGTTCGATCCCAACGTCGTTCCCGCGAGGTGGTACGCGTACGCGATCGCGCTCGAATCGAACGGCGCGCCGCTCTGGACCTCCATCGAGACGATCGAAGCGGCGACCGGCACTACACTCTCGCTTCGCGTCAGGCCGAATCCGCTCGTGCGCGACGGATCGATTTCCCTCGCCATCACCTTCGACGCGCCTCGCGCCTTGATTGAGGTCTTCGATCCCGCGGGGCGGAGGGTCGATCGAGTGGCGATCGCTCCAGCGATGCACGGGGTGCACACGTTGCCGTGGCCGGACCATGCTCGTGTCGGGCGATGGTCCGCGGGGGTTTACCTGGTGCGTGCCACCGTCGGGTCCGTGCAGACCGACGCGCGCGTCATCCTGCTCCGTTGATCGATTTGGCCCACGCAGCGGCGAGATCGGCACCGCGCGGCGGCCGGCCGCGACGCGTGCCGCGCGTTCTCGGACTAGGGACGGTAGCGGTTCTTGATTCGACCCCACGACCGCGGCTCAACCGCCAGCGGCGGGATGTAATGGATCTGCCCGCGAAGCTCACCGTTCGGAAACTCGGTCGTGTACAACACGAAGTAATACCGCTCCGTATTCAGCGAATCACACTCGAGGCCGAGCTCGGTGAAGGGGAATTCGAAGTCGTACCCGACCGGCGTGATCCTCACGATTTCCGAGCCGCTTTCCCCAGCGGAGCCGCGATTCAAGCCGAGACCTGTCACGGTGGACTGAACCGAGCTCGAGAGAGAGCCATGAGCGATGAAAGGAGTTCCGTAGTAGTTCTCGCACAGATCGCCCATGGGGAACTCGTCGATGTCGAGGAGAAATACGCAAGACGCCCATGCGGTGGAGCCGGACGGCGGAACCACCTCAGCTCCGGAGAGCGGTCCGCCGTAACTGTGAAACGTCTGTGCAGGAGCGGAACCGGCGACAGAAACTCCGAGACAGAGAAGCAACGAGAGCCGAACTGCGAGCCTGGGCTGCATGACGACCTCCCAACTTGGCGAAGGGCGGCGCGCGGCGCCGATCGCGCCTGCGGCGAAATCTGCGCTTCAAGGATAGTCCGGGGCCTCGGCCGTGACAATCGCCTCGAACGATATGAGTACCGCGCCAGGGCGCTCGATCACGCCGGCGGCGAGACCCCGAGCGCCGAGCAGTAGAAGCTCAGCTCGTCGACATCCTGTTCGATCAAGGCCGAGAGGGTCGTGCCGCCCGCATGCCCCGACGCGCGCAGAGGCAGCAGCAGGAACGGACCGCCGCGCGCGCCCTCGGCCTGCAGCCGCGCCACCATCTTGAGCGGATCATGCGGCGGTGCGATCCGGTCATTGAGCGCGGCGACGAAGGCGATCGGCGGATGGACGCGATCGCCGCGTAGGTTGTGGTAGGGCGAGTAGGCCGCAAGCGCGGGCCCTTCGATCGGGTCGTCGGGCGAGCCGTACTCGACCGTGGCGGAAGCGAGATGGCCGAAGTTCGGGAAGCGCAGCATGTCGAGGATCGGCGCGCGGCAGAAGACCGCGCCGAAGGACTCGGGCGCCTGCATCGCCACGGCCGCGACGAGAAGGCCGCCGTTGCTGTTGCCGCGAGCGGCCAAGCGTGCGGCGTCGGTCCATCCCGCCGACACCAACCAACGCGCGGCCGCGATGAAGTCGTCGAAGGACCGCTGCCGATGGGTCTTGGTCGCGGCCGCGTGCCAGGCGCGACCGTACTCACCGCCGCCGCGCACGTTGGCATAGGCGAGCACGCCACCGAGCTTGAGCCAGGCGGCGTTGATCGGCGCGAAACGCGGCTCGAGCGCGATGTTGAACCCGCCGTAGCCGCCCAACCGTACCGCGCGTTTTCCATCGGGCGTCACGTCGCGTCGATGCACGAGGAACATCGAGACCTTGGTGCCGTCGGCCGATTCGAACCAGACCTGCTCGGTCACACAGTCGTCGAGGCCGATCTCGGGCACATGAAACGGCGTCAGTCGATCGGCCGCGAAGTCGTAGCG
>CAZZAH010000353.1:0-4919 GCA_964652115.1 uncultured bacterium
CGCTCAGGCTCGCGATCGAGCGTCATCTCGGTCATGGTGCGGCGAAAGCCGAGGTCGCCGAAGAGTCGCTGCGCCGTTTCGTTGTCGGTCTTGCTCCAGAGCACGACCTGCGAGAGTCCCTTCGAGTGCACCCACTCGATGGCCGCACGGAGAAGCTCGCGCGCGATCCCCTGCCGACGCGCGCTCTCGTGCACGTAGACGTCGTGGATGAATCCGCACGGGCCGCGGAGCTCCATCCAGCTCGTCGGTTCGATCCCCGCGAGCACGTAGGCGACGATCTCGGTCGGGCCTTCGGCGACCAGCACGGTGTAGTCAGGGTCGTCGATGCGCGAGACCAGGAAGTGACCGTAGCCGGCCTCGGCGTTTTCCGCGCTGAGGAACCGACGCGGATCGGCCTCGTGATGTTGGCGCATGAGCGCTGCGCCGAGGCGGCCGAGCGCGGCTTCGTCTGATGGGAGCGCTTTGCGAAGGTTGACCATCGGCTCACCACGATAGCCGCGGATGCCCGCGAGTGAAAGAGAGGGTGTACGATCGGCGCCCGCACGAATCGATTGACGACCGGCGCCCGGGAGGAGTCGACATGAAGGCGAAGGTGATCGCGCTCTGCACCTGTCTCGTGCTCACGATCGCGCCCACGGTACGGGCGGAAGACCTTCCGAGCGCGGGGCAGGTCACGGCCGAAACTCGAGCCGAGCGCCGGCTCGACGAAGCGATCGAGGTCATCCAGCACAACTACCTTCACGAGATGTCGCGCGAGCAGCTGCTTGATCGAGCGCTTCGAGCGCTGCTGCAGGATCTCGACCCGTATTCGTACTATCTCGATCCGGAGGAGTGGGCCGACCGTCGCGCGAGCCTCGCCTCCGAGTTCTGCGGCATCGGCGTGACGATCGACATCGACTCGACCGCGCACTTCCCGCGAGTGCATCAATTGATGATCGGCTCGGCCGCCGGCCCCGCCGGAGTGCGGCGCGGCGACCTCTTGCTGTCGGTCGATGGCCAGTCGCTCCAGGGGCTCGATGTCGATCAAGTGCGCAGCCACCTCCTCGGCGCGCCCGGCAGCAGCCTCGAGCTGTCGCTCCGACGCGATGGGGTCGACGCTCCGATCCAACTGCGGATCGAACGAAAGATGATCGAGATGCCGAGCGTGCGCGGTGTTCGTCGCGACCGCGAGGGGAGATCGGAGTACATGCTCGATTCCGCGCGCGGGATCGGCTACGTCCGTGTCTCTCGGATGGCGGAAGACACGGTTCCGGCGGTGGAAGCAGCGCTCACGGAGCTCAAACAGCGCGGGATGAAAGGACTGGTCCTCGATCTGCGGAACAGCTCCGGCGGGTTTGCGAAGGCGGCGATCGGTGTCGCCGACCTCTTCCTCGAGACCGGGAAGATCCTGACCTACGTGGGCCGCGACACCACCGACGTTCACGAGGCCACAGCCGAGCGCGCGACCGATGTGCCGATGGTGCTGCTGATCAACGGCGGCACCGCGTCGTCGTCGGAATTTCTCGCGGCGGCCTTGGCCGACCATCACCGCGCGACGCTTGTCGGGCAGCGCACCTACGGAAAGGCGCGCATGCAGAAGATGTTCTCTCTCGCCGAGGGCGACGGTGGGCTGATCCTCACGACCGGCCTCTTCGAGCGCCCTTCCGGCAAGGCGATCGATCGGCATGACACGGCCGACGCGCCTGATCAGGCCGGCGTGTGGCCCGACCCCGGCTTCGAGGTCGTGGTCGAAGGAGAAGAGTTCGACGCATGGTGGAAGGAAGCCGAGATGCGCGATGGCGGCGCGATTCTGGAGGAGTCGGATCTACCGCCCTCGCGCCCCGATCGGATGTTGCTGCGCGCGCTCGAGGTATTCGGCCACGATCAGCACTAGGGTCGGGACCGCGCGAGGCTTTTACTGCGGCCGCTGGTGTGTGCTGTCGAATCGAGTCTGGAGCGCGGTCGCCAGATCCTCGACCTTATCCCAAACAACGGCGTCGTTCTCGCAGAGCGGGTAGCCACCCAGCCACTGCTCGTAGCCCGAGGTCTTGATCGTGGCGAAGGGCGCCCACTTCTCCTTGCCGTCGACCGCCGCGGGAAGAAACTCTCCGCACAAGAAATACCGCTCGCTTCCGTCGGCCGTCTTGACGTGCCCGAGCTGGACCTTGCGGAAGCGCAGCGCGCCCGCCGGCCCGTGCGTGCGGAAGTCAGACGCGGCCGAGGTGAGCAGAAATTCCACCACGGAATCGGGCGCCGCACTGTTGCGGGCGGATTCACTCGTGTGGGCCGGCGTCATCACGGACGGTTCGCCATGCTTCGCGGGAGTCGTACTGCAGGCCGTCACCATCAGGGTGATCAGTAGAATCGCAAGGTACCGCACTTTGCCCCTTCCTCCATGCTCGTGAGAGTCAGCTCTTATCTTTCCGTGTCCTTTGGTGGGTTCTGCGCAAACCACTCCGCGATGCCCTGCATCTCGGGCTCGAAGGGTCCGGGCGACGAGAAGTTGAGGATGCCGGCGCGGGCATCTCCTCGGTTTTCGAAGTCATGCGTCACGCCGCCGGGCACGAGAACGAACGCCCCCTTCGGACACGCGAACCACTCGTCATCGACGCGGATGCTCATCACGCCTTCAATCACGTAGAAGAGGTCGTCCTCTTCGTGCGAGTGAGCGCCGGGCCCCTGTGTTTTCGGCTCGAGCCACCACTCGGAGACCGAGTACCGTGAGTCTGTTTCCGCTTCGTCCGCCTTGAAGACGGCGGAGATTCGGCCCATCGGATACGCGCGTCCCTCGCCCGGAGCCAGCACGATCGCCTTCCGCGGCTTCGCCGTCGCATCGCTCATTCGTTCGTCTCCTCACGCCGTCCGTTCGGTACGCCGCGCCGCTCGTGAGTTGTGTACTTCGACCACGATTGCAGCTCGATGACGTTTCCCTCCGGATCGGTCACACAGAATCGTCCTCAGCTGTTCGACGGTGGAGTGTTGATGATGACCGGGAGCTTACCAGCCCAGCGATCCCAAGCGCTCGGGTCGGTGGCGAGCTCGCACATGAAGTGCGCCACGTTCGCCATGTTGGTGCTGTCCGGCTTGAAGAGGCTGCCTTGGATGCCTCGACGCACGAGGTACTCGGTCGTCATTCCATCGAGGAGGGAGTCAGGACGGACCACGACCCACTGCACGAATCGATTGCCCGCGCCTGCCTGCCGAAGGAAGTCCGCGGCGCGCTGGTTGTCCCTCGTGGGGGGAACTAGGCCGCGGAGGATCCAGAGGACGAGCCGATCGAGGACAGGCCGAGGCGCGTCCGCGGGACAATTCACCGACACGCTGCTCAGAAGGATGAACTTCACCGGCGACTCCGGCCGTGCCGCCTCGATCGCGCGGAAGAACCGAACCGTCGCCTGCGTCACCAGGTCATGCGGCGGCCCGAATACACCTTTGAAGGAGATGACGTGGCCGAGGCACGAGACGACCGCATCACATCCGCGCGCGTGACGGGCGAGGTCCTCATCGCCGAGTCCCAGGAGATCCGCTTCGATCACGGTGAGCGCCGGGTGACGCGCGACCTCCGCCGGGAGCCTGTGGGCGGATCTCACGATCGCCCGAACGCTCAGTCCGCGCTGCAGGAGTTGCGCAAGGACACGCCCGCCGGTGCGGCCCGTGCCCCCGAGGAGAAGTACCTCATGTGTCGGCATTGCCTAGACCCGGATCGAGCCGCGAAACCCTCTCGCCGCGTAGTAGGACTCCGCGCCGTTGTGATACACGAACACCTGCCCGTAGCGGTGATCACAGAAGAGCGCGCCACCTAACTTGCGGACATCGGCGGGCGTGACGATCCAGCTCGAGGTCTTGGTATCGAAGCTACCGAGCTTCTGTAGCTCCCGGTACTCCTCTTCCGTCAGCAGCTCGATGCCCATGGCGGCGGCCATGCCGATCGCGCTGTCCTTCGGCTTGTGCTCCTTCCTCGACTCGAGGGCTGCGTGGTCGTAGCAGACGCTTCTACGGCCCTTGGGGCTCTCCGCCGAACAATCTTGGAAGGTGTACTCGCCTGACTTCTTGTCATAGCCAACGACATCCGGTTCGCCGCCGGTGCGTTCCATCTCGTGGAGCGACCGTAGCCCCGGGCTGCTCGCTTCCAGCTTCGCTTGCACCTTGGCCCACTCAATGCCCTTGTGACGACGCATGTGCGCTTCGAAACGGGCTTTCAAGGTGGCCAAGAGCGCGTCGCGTTCCTTCGCGCTGAGGGCAGATGAGCTCTGCTTGGGTGCCACCATTCCTCCCTTCTGTAACAATGGCTGACGCTGGCGCTGCCTTTTACAACGAATGAAGCAGCTTGATCGTCTCCTCGAAGCTCGGATTCTCCTCCGTTCGCTGCTGGAGAAACGACTCGATCAGCGGCATCTTCGCGATCGCTTCGTCGATCTCGGGGTTCGTCCCCTTCTTGTAGATGCCGTAGAGGATCGCGTCGCGGTTCTCCTCGTAGACCGAGAGCAGACGGCGAAGTCGCCCGGCGGCATCGAGATGCTTGCGATCGGTCACCTGCGTCATGACGCGGCTGGCGGACTGAAGCACGTCGATCGCGGGGTAGTGATTCCTCGCGGCGAGGCGTCGCGTCAGGATGATGTGTCCATCGAGGATCGAGCGCACCTCGTCGGCCACCGGCTCGGTCATGTCGTCGCCCTCGACCAGCACGGTATAGAACGCGGTGATCGAGCCTTTGTCGCTGTTGCCGGCGCGCTCGAGCAGCTTGGGCAGCTCGGAGAAGACCGATGGCGTGAAGCCCGCGCGAGCAGGCGGCTCGCCGGTCGCGAGGCCGACCTCGCGTTGCGCGCGCGCGAAGCGGGTGACCGAGTCCATCATCAGCATCACGCGCTTGCCTTGATCGCGGAAGTAGTCGGCGATGGTGGTGGCGACATAGGCCGCCTTCAAGCGCACGAGCGCGGGCT
>CAZZAH010000354.1:0-4897 GCA_964652115.1 uncultured bacterium
AGGGCGAGCGGCGGGGCATCATCGAGACCATGAGCGATCGCCTCCGCCGCAGAAGCGCCGTGGGCCGCGATCAAAGCGGCGGCGACGTCGTCGGAGAGGCTGTGGCAGACGGCCAGCCGCTCGATGGGATCGGAGAGGCGCTCAGCTTCCGCGTAGAAGCCGGAGAGCCCCGTCCAGTCGACCAGAGGCAGAAGCGCGCGGCTCTTCGCGATCGAGAGCTCACGATCGAGAAGCTGACGCGCGATCCACCGCGCCGCGTGGCGCTCGGCGTCTTGCAAGGGTCGCGTCGCCGCGCGATCGCAGGCGAAGTCGAGCCGGCGTTGCGTTCGGAGGACGGCATACACCACGCGCGCCACCCGCCGGCGCAGGGCGGTGGACGCTCGCGAGTCGCGGAAGGCGCGCGCCAACGCATCGCTCGCGTAGCCGCGATCGCAGTCTTTCAAGACCCGTTGCGCCAACTCGTCCGCGGATCCCGCGGAGCTCGACTCCAACTTTCCTCGTCGCTCTTCCATCGTGAGTCGCTACAATCGCAGGTCGCGACGCGCGCGCCAAGCATCCTCGGACGTTCCCCGCCAGCAAGGATGAGGTTCTGATGTCCCCAAAGCCCGCCGCCGGTCTGCGGCCGGAGCAGCGCTCGGTTTTCGACGGCGTGCGCTTTCGCCTGCCCGAGCCCCCCATCAAGCATTTGCCGATGACGCGAGCGGAGATGCTCGAGCGCGGGTGGGATGAGGTCGACGTCGTCTTCGTCACCGGCGATGCCTACGTCGATCACCCGAGCTTCGCGATGGCGCTCCTCGGTCGGCTGCTCGAAGCGGCCGGCTTTCGCGTCGCGATCCTCGCCCAGCCCGATTGGAAATCGTGCGAAGCGTGGCGCACGTTCGGTCGCCCTCGGCTCTTCTTCGGCGTCAGCGCGGGCAACATGGACTCGATGATCAACCACTACACCGCGAACAAGAAGGTGCGGAACGACGACGCCTACAGCCCGGGCGGCGAGATCGGACGTCGTCCCGATCGCGCCACGCTCGCCTACTGCCAGCGCGCGCGCGAAGCCTTCCCCGGCGTGCCGGTCGTCGCGGGCGGCGTTGAGGCCTCGCTTCGGAGGCTCGCGCACTACGACTACTGGAGCGACACGGTCCGGAAGTCGATCGTGATGGACTCGAAGGCCGACCTCCTCATCTTCGGCATGGGAGAGCGCGGCATCCTGGAGGTCGCGGCGCGGCTGCGCGCGGGCCAGCCGATCGAGTCGATGCGCGATCTTCGCGGCGCCGCCTATCGCCTCGGCGCCTCGCAAGCGCCGCCGCTCGAGGACTCGATCGTCCTGCCGAGCTATGAGGAAGTCGCCACGGACAAGCTCGCCTTCTGCACCATGACCCGCATCGCGCATCAGGAGACGAATCCGTACAACGCGCGCCGCCTGGTGCAACGACACGGCAACGAAACGATCGTGGTGAATCCACCCGCGCTGCCGCTCAATCAACGCGAGATGGACACGGTCTACGGCGTGCCTTACACACGCCTCCCGCATCCGTCGTACGGCAAGCGGAAGATCCCGGCTTACACGGTGGTGAAGGACTCGGTGCAGATCATGCGCGGCTGCTTCGGCGGCTGCACCTTCTGCTCCATCACCGCGCACGAGGGACGCATCATCCAGAGCCGCTCGCAGGAGTCGGTGATCGGCGAGGTCCGACGCATGAGCGAGGAGAAGAGCTTCTCCGGCGTGGTCAGCGACATCGGCGGGCCGACCGCGAACATGTACCAGATGCGATGCACCAAGCCCGAGGTCGAAGCGATCTGCCGTCGGCTTTCGTGCGTGCATCCGACGATCTGCAAGCTCCTCGGCACCGATCACGGCCCCTTGATCGACCTGATGAAGAAGTCACGTCAGGTCGAGGGGGTGAAGAAGGTGATGGTCGCCTCCGGCATCCGCATGGACCTCGCGCGCCGCGACCTTCGCTACATGAAGGAGCTGGTCACGCACCACGTCGGCGGCTACCTCAAGGTCGCGCCGGAGCACACCGACCCGGGCGTGCTCGCGTTGATGAAGAAGCCGGGCGCCTCCGACTTCGTCAGCTTCGATCATGAGTTCAAGGAGGCTTCACGCGCGGCCGGGAAGGCGCAGTACCTCATCCCCTACTACATCGCCTCGCATCCGGGCAGCGGCCTCGACGCGATGATCGATCTGGCGCTCTTCCTCAAGCGAAACAACTACCGGCCCGACCAGGTGCAGGACTTCATCCCGAGCCCCTTCGACATCGCGGCCTGCATGTATCACACCGGCCTCGATCCTTTCACGCAGAAGCCGGTCGAGGTGGCGAAGCATCTCCGCGATCGAAAGCTCCAGCGCGCGTTGCTGCAGTTCTTCAAACCTGAAAATTACTTCGAGGTGAGGAAAGCGTTGCTGCAGGCCAATCGCGCCGACCTGATCGGCGATGGATGCGATTGCCTCATCCCCGCGCATCCGCCTCGGGTCGCGATGGACGAAAGGCGACGGCGCGCGAACAACGACCTAGCAGACCAAACCGAAGGCGACCACATCCGCTCGCGGCCCGAGCGACGCGCGCCCGAGGGCACCGCCGGTTATCGCCCGCATCGGAAGACCGCCCAGCGCCGCGGCTCGCCTCAGGCGCGTCCTCACGGCGGCAACAAGTAGAGCCGAGCACCCACGACGTCCAGAATCGCCTGCCGCGCGATCAGGAGATCATTCCCGATCACACCATCGATCGCGCCGGCGCCATGCTGCGCCAGCGCCGCGTTGACGTGGGAGAGGTCGAGCACCGCGACCTTGACGCGTCCCAGGTCGAGTGAGCCGAGCCGCAAGCGCGCCTCGGTCGCCTCGGTCGCTTGACCGATCGTGCCGAGCCCGGCCGCGCGCTCGGTGCTCGTCTCGCGCGAGAGGGATCGCGCCTCGGCCGACGCTTGATCGATCACCGTGCTCGACGCGCCGGTGTCGATGAGAAAGCGCGCCGGCACGTCGTCCAAGGCTCCATCAATCTCTAGGTGACCGATGGCGCTTCGCTCGAGCGTGAGCTCAACCAGGCCGCGTTCAATCAGGAGCTCGGCCAGATCGCGCACGCCAGCCCCGGTTCAGCGCACCGCGAGCAGCGACTTCGCCGCCGCGTAGCAACTCGGACAGTGCTCCGCCGGACGCTCGCGCTCGATCCGACCGCAGGTCGGACAGACGTAGAGCTCCTTCGCGGTCCAACGAGGCGCGAGGCTGTCACCCCACGCCGCGACCAGCGCGTAGTGCTTGGTGAGCTCGGTGAGGAGCTCCGCGTGAGTCGATTCCGCCGCGCGTGCATAGAGCAGGCCGCGGATCGCCTGCTCCGAGCGCTCCTTCTCGAGCTCGGGGAGAAGCTCGGCGTAGAGCTCATCGGTCTCGCGCTCTTCGTTGGCGAGCGCGGCGACGAGGTTCTCCTTCACCGATTCGACGATGGGCGGCCGGCTCTCCACCACCGGTTCGGCGCCAATCCAGCGGATCACCGAGGCATGAAGCGCAGCATGCGCAAGCTCAGCCTGCGCCACCGCGCGGAAGAGGGTCGCCGCCTCCCTCAGGCCCTCACGGTCAGCGTCGCGAGCGAAGGCGCGGTAGGTCAGATAGCTGTTCCACTCGGAGTCGTAAGCACGCTCGAGGCCGGCTCTCGTGCTGGCCAGGTGCTTCGCTCCACCCGCCCAAGCAGTGGCCGCGAGGAGCGCGACGAGCAGGGTGGACAGGACGATGAACGAGCGTTTCATGGCACACCTCCACGTTACGGAACGACCGCCTCGCGCCGTGTGCCGGGTAAGCGCGGAGGCGAAAACCTTCTTCAAGGCTCTGCCTCCCGCCCTTCGTTTTCAAGCCGCGATGTCCGATTCGGCCGTCATTCGAGGCGAAGGAGCTTCCAGCCATCGTTGCGCGCGCCCTGGGAAAGCCGCGCGTGGTAGACGCCCGACGGAAGCTTGTGACCGCGCGCGTCGCGTCCATCCCATTGGGTAATGTAGCTGCCGCGATCGGCGTGGCCATCGAGCAGGGTGCGAACCAGCCGGCCATCGGCGGAGAAGATCTTGAGTGACGCCTGTCCCGCTTCCGGCAACCGGTATCGAATCCCAGTCTGGCGCGAGGATGGATTTGGCCCCACGCCGACGATGCCGAAGGCGAGCGGGCGCGCATCGCTCGCGACGTCGACCAACTCGGGCTCCTCGATCGTCAAGGTCTGTCCCACCGCGATCCCGGTGAGGCGTTGGAGAGCCCCGTTCGGCCAGCGAATCTCGATCGAGTCGACCGATGCGGCGGAGGCGAGGCCGAAGTGGAGCTCGAGCGAGCTCATCGAGAGATAGGTCGAGCCGGCGCTGAGGTCGCGACGGAGCCAGGCGCCTCCCGCCTTCACGCGCACTCTGGCGCCGACCGCGGTCCGGTTCGAGCGGGAGCCGACGAGGTGCAGGTTCAACCACGAGGCACCCTGCCTTCGCTCGTTCCGGATCAGTCGATTCCCGAGGCCCGGGCTCACCCGATAGAGGTCGAGGTCGCCGTCCCTGTCATAGTCGGCCCAGGCGCAGCCGCGGCCGGCGCCGCTCTCGGCCAGGAGGCCGTTCCGCTGCGAGACGCTCCAGTATCCGCGCTCGTTTCGGAACAGCAGCGTCGGTAGGTCCTCGCGCGTGAGGAAGAGGTCCTCGTCGCCGTCGTTGTCGTAGTCGCCCCAGGCGACGCTGTTCGACGGGCCGGCGTTCGCCATCACCGGGGGAGCGACATCGGTAAAGCTCCCGCCGCCGTCGTTGCGAAAGAGTCGATTCGGCCCCTCGAAGTTGGCGAGGAAGAGATCGAGGTCGCCGTCGTTGTCGTAATCGGCCCACGCGCAACCGCGACCGGCGCCGGCATCGTTGAGCGGTGCGGGCGTTGCGCCGCCGAAGGAGCCGCCGCCGT
>CAZZAH010000355.1:0-4872 GCA_964652115.1 uncultured bacterium
GCAGGATCGTCTGGCGCTCGCGAAGCGGTCCTCCGCCCGGTCGCGGCAGGAACTCGCGCGGCAGGTCGTCGCCCGTGATCGCCTCCGCCACCGCGAGCAGAAATGGAAAGCGCGCCGACGGCATCGGCGCGGTGAGCCGCGCGAGGAGCGGCTGCCACTCCGCATCGTCGAGCAACGTAGGGAAGAGCTCTCCGAGCATCACGCCCAGCGAGTACTGATCCGCGCGCGCGTCGACCCGCCAACCGCGAACGAGCTCGGGCGCCGCATAGCCGAAGGAGCCACCGCGCCCCGACGCGTCCTCCGGTCCGCGATCGATGCGAAAGGCGAAGCCGAAGTCGAGCAGACGCACCTCGCCTGACCCTTCGAGTCGAATGACGTTGCCCGGCTTCAGATCGGAGTGGACGAAGCCGGCGCGATGCAGATGACTCAGCGCGGCACAGAGTCCGAGCGTGATCTCCCGTGCTTCCTCCGCCGCGGGGCACGCATCGATCAAGGTCTTGCCGTCGAGCTGCTCCAACGTCAGCGTCGCGAAGCCGTCCCCGCCGCGTTCCAGATCGAGCAGGATGGGCGCGATGCCGGGAGGGAGCTCAAGCAACACGCGCGCCTCTCGGGTGATCTCGTCGATCGGTCCGCGCTTTCGGATGACCCTGCTTCCGGAGAGGCGATCGAGGGCAGAGACAACCGACCGCTCCCCCGCACGGCGCAACAACGAGCGGTCGACATAGCGGGGATTCGCGGTGGTAGGCGCCGGGGGGACCGATGCTTCGGGGCGCTTGACCATGCGTCACGAAGGTACCCTGATCGCGTCGTTCGAATCGAGCGCGATCGGCCGCCGCCCGCTCCGCTAGAAGCCCGCGACGCGAAGCTTCCCCTGCGCCGTGAAGAAGCCGACCCAGAAGACCACCGCCGCGAGCCACGAGAGGATCGCCGGCGCCGGCCCATGCTCCAGAAACAGGAAGTGGAATCCACTGTCGTTGGCCACGAAGGAGAAGGGGAGCAGCGCGCAGAAGATGCCGAGGCCCATGCAGACCGATCGGCGATAGAGCAGGCGCTGCGTCCGAATCAGGGCATGAAGATCGGGCTCGCGCGTGGCCGCCGCGGGCGCGGGCGTGAGCAGGCGCGACGCACGCGCCACCTCCTGCGCGAGCGAAGGGTTCTCCTTCAAGCACGACTCGACCAGCGTGGTCGTGTCGCCGCTCGCCTCCTTCGCGAGGTAGAGGGAGACGAGGTCGCGGAGAATGTCATCGGTCATCTGCACGGTTCGAGCGCTCATGGGGTCTCCCTTTCGCGTAACGCGGCGAGGCGCAACCTCGCGCGATGGACCTTCACCTTGGCCGCGCCGGGCGTGATGCCGAGCAGCGCGCCGATCTCCTCGTACGGCATCTCGTCGAAGGCGCGGAGCAGAACCGCGGTGCGGTCGCTCTCCGGCAGTCGATCGAGTTCGCTCAGGACCTGCTCCAGCTCCTGTTCCTGCTCGCGCGAGCGCGCGAGATCGGGGGTGGAGCCGGGCATCGCCGGATCGAGCGGCGCGTGACGCCGTTCTCGACGCAGTCCTTGGAGGAAGAGGTTTCGCGTGATGGCGAAGAGGTAGCTCCTCACCGTCGTGAACTCGACTCGATCGCGCGCCGCCCAGACCCTGACGAAGGCTTCCGAAACCAGGTCGTCGGCGGTGGCGCGGTCGCCGCTCAGGTAGAGCGCGAATCGGTGCACGTCGCCCGCGTGGCGACGGTAGAGCGAATCGAAGTCGAGCACGCATCCCCTTCCTTCCGGTCGCCCCATCTATTCGCGGGCGGCCGGAAGGTTACGAGGATTCTTTCGTCGGTGCGAGCCGGCGAGGTTAACGAACGCAGATGAAGCGACGCACCGCCACGCCAGAAGCGGATTCGAGCCGGAGGAAGTAGGCGCCGCTCGCGAGGGGATGACCGTCGACCTCTCCGTTCCAGCGGAGCATGCCGAGGCCGGGTCCGTGGTCGAGCAGCGTCACGAGGCGGCGGCCGTCGCTCGCGAGAAGCACGAGGCGCACCTGGTCGCCCTGCGCACGGTCGCTTGCGCCTCGTGAGGTGTCGTAACGAATGGTGACCTCGCCTTGGCCAAGGACCGAAGGCTCGATCGAGAGCGCGGGCGCCCCCATCCAAGAAATAGCGGGCACAGCCGAAGGAGGAGAAGGCGGCGCGGCGACCGCCGCGAGATCCAGGGTCAGTCCTTGGTCCATGACCGATTCGAACAGCGTTGCCGGCGCGTTGCCCGGAGGCGGCGGGACATAGAGCACCATCGCGTCGTGCTCCATGCTCGCGAAGGCTCCCTCGAAGTCGGAAGGCACCGCCCAACGCGCGGCGACTCCATGGGATTGGAGTTGCTGCATCAAGAGCTGTTCGACCAGCTGGGCCGGCATGCCGTTCGCCGTCGGCACCTGTGCCGGAACGCCGAAGGCCTGGATCGCCACCATCCCTTGGCCTCCGGTGGGCGAGGTTCCACTCGCGGTCCCGCTGAGCGAGCAGAGGGCCGCGCTTCCGTCCGCGCTGCCATCGTAGGCGATCCAATCCGGCTCGCCGGTACCGTCCTGCTGAATCCCGTGACCCTTGAGCTTCCAGTTATTCTGCGGATGGAGCTCGACCTCATTGCTACCCGGAGCGCGTTCGGCGACGAGGAACTCCTTGTTTGGATCCTCGACCAACTTGATCAGCTGTACGAGGAACTCCGCCTTGTCGGTGTCCGGGAAGGATGGCCCGAAGGAGATGTCGCGAAGGACGATCACGTGCGATTCCTCGCCGCGCGTGAGTGCGATCGTGATGGTGACGAAGCCGCCGCTCTTGGTCGGCTGCCCGCATTTGATCTTGGGGTCGCCCGAAGCGGCACCGGCGACGACGACCAAGGCGAGAAGCGACGCGAGGAGCGCCGCGCGCGGGGCGAAGAAGAATCGATGAGTCATGGTCCAGCCTCCTTTGTGTGCTTGGCCGGCGCCGTCTCCACGCCGGAGTCGAACGAACCAGAGGAGGATCGATCGCGTGGCTTACATCGGTCTTACAAAGCGAGGGCCCGAGCGGATACTCTCCGCGCAAGCATCCGCGCCATTGCCTCCGCCGACTTGGGTAGCAAAGGGAGTAGAGGGATGGTCCCGTTCGAGCTGGCCGCTCTTGCCCTGGCCGTCATGTGCCTTCATTCCGTCCCCGCGTCTGCCGCCGGCTCCGCTCCGGCCGTGGTGGAATCTCCCGCGCTCGCGGACTCGCTCAACCGCATGCATGGCCTGGTCGGCGTGCGCGCCGGTCGCTTCATCGCCGGCAGTCCGCGCTTTGAGCTCTACCGCTACCTTGATGAGGAGCTGCACGACGTCGAGCTGACGCGCGACTTCATCCTTCTCGATCACGAGGTGACCCAGGCGGAGTGGCAGCGCGTGATGGGGTGGAACGAGTCCCACTTCCGCGGCGAGCAGCGACCGGTCGAGGAGGTCACCTGGTTCGACGCGGTCGACTTCTGCAATCGTTGCTCGGTGCGCGAGAAGCTCGAGCCGGCCTACGTGGTCAAGCTGCTCGAGGAAGAGGGCGTTCACATCCTGCAGGCAGAGGTGATCTGGAATCGCGAGGCCAACGGCTATCGACTACCGACCGAAGCGGAGTGGGAGTACGCCTGCCGCGCGGGCGGCCGGAGCGCCTTCAGCAACGGACGAAGCGTGCACTGCTGCCGCCAGTTCGATCCGGGCGTCGCGGGCGTCGCGTGGTACGCCGGGAACGCGAACGACGGAACGCACACGGTCATGGAAAAGAGCCCGAATGACTGGGGCCTCTACGACATGCACGGCAACGTCTGGGAGTGGTGCTGGGATTGGTACGCCGAGTACCCGCTCGACTCCGTCAACGATCCGATCGGGCCGAAGCTCGGCACGCTTCGCACGACCCGCGGCGGGAGCTGGCTGAGCTACGCGCGCCTCTGCCGTTCCGCCTACCGCGGCAGCGTGAACCCGAGCCAGAGCGAGAACTACCTCGGCTTGCGTCTGGCCCGGAACGCCGGCTGATCCTTGCGATTCCTTTACGCCGCGAGGGCGGCTCTTGGCGAGCATCGAAGCCGCCCGCGGCCGACACTTCTTCTCGAAGGCGAGGAGGAGTCGCGCAATGGTCATGCTGGTCTATGCGGTGCTCATCATCCCGATCCTCTGTCTGGGATCGGAGATCATGCACGCGGTTCGGGTCACGAGAGATGCACGACGGAGTTTGACCCCCCAAATCCGTCCGGTTCGCGAAGATCATTGCTCGGGTCTTCGCGCCAATCCCTTCCATCGAGGAGGAGCTTGTAGCGGTAGCGTCCGGGTGGCGGCGACGGGATCGCGAGCTTCCAGTTTCCATGATCGTCGAGCGACATCGGGACTGCTTGCCATCCATTCCACTCGCCGGCCAGGGAAACCGCGCTGACCGAGTGATCGTGGTAGAAGAAGGCCAGGTCCTCACCGACGCGACGCGGAGGTAGCTCACCCGCTTCGTGGTGCTGCTCCTTCTCCGCGAGCTCGAGGGCGCGCGCGGGATTGACCACGCCGAAGCCCTGTCGCGCGAGGTCCGCTCCCGCCAAGCGATCGGCGGTTTGAATCAAGATCCGCTTCACCGCTCTCGGCGGGAGCGAAGGATTCGCCTCGAGCATCTGCGCCACCAGGCCCGCCACGAGCGGCGCCGCGAACGATGTTCCGTCGAGATGCTGGTAGTGCGTGGAGATGACCTTCGCTTCCTCGAGCGCGCGCTCCACCGCCTGACGAAGCTCGCGGAGCGGCCGCGCGAGGAGAGCGCGAGAGAGCCCGGTCATCTCCCAGAGCCCCGTCGCGAGATCACGCAGTCGATAGTCGGGCGCTGTGGCCAAGCAGGAGAGAGCCTCGGCGCGGCGCTCGAGCTC
>CAZZAH010000356.1:0-4870 GCA_964652115.1 uncultured bacterium
CGACCTTGTTCAGGAAGACCACGATGTAGGGCACCCCGACCTGACGGGCGAGAAGGATGTGCTCGCGCGTCTGCGGCATCGGGCCGTCCGGGGCCGAAACCACCAGGATGGCGCCGTCCATCTGGGCTGCACCCGTCACCATGTTCTTGACGTAGTCGGCGTGGCCCGGGCAGTCGACGTGCGCGTAGTGACGGTTCTCCGTCTCGTACTCCACGTGCGCGGTCGCGATCGTGATGCCGCGCGCCTTCTCTTCCGGCGCGTTGTCGATCGAGTCGAACGAACGCGCCGACACCCCGGAGAACTTCGTCGACAACACCGACGTGATCGCCGCCGTCAAGGTCGTCTTCCCGTGATCCACGTGCCCAATCGTGCCCACGTTCACGTGCGGCTTCGTGCGCTCGAATTTCGCCTTGCTCATCGTTACTTGCTCTCCTCTTGAAAGGCGCTCTGGACCGGCTGGGCGCCCCGAAAGAACTCCGTCTTAGGCTCCCTTGACCTTCTTGATCACTTCTTGGGCCAGGCTGTCCGGCATGAAGTCGTACTTGGAAAACTGCATCGTGTAGATCCCACGACCCTGCGTCATCGAACGCAAGCGCGTCGCGTACTCGAACATCTCGCTCAGAGGAACATGCGCGCCGATGACGCGAGCGGCGCCGCGATCGAACATGCCTCCGACCTTGCCGCGACGGCTGGAGAGATCGCCCATCACCTCGCCGACGAAGTTCTCGGGCACGACCACCTCGACGTCCATGATCGGCTCGAGCAGTCTCGGCGTCGCCTTGGCGGCGGCCCCCTTCATCGCCTTCGAACCGCAGATCTTGAACGCGAACTCGCTCGAGTCGACCGCGTGGAAGGAGCCGTCGATCAACGACACCTTCACGTCGACGAGCGGATAGCCCGCGACCGGACCGGTGTCGAGCGCGTCCTTCACCCCGTGCTCGGTCGGCGCGATGTATTCCTTCGGAATCGAGCCGCCGATGATCTTGTTCTCCCAGACGAAGCCCTGCCCAGGCGCCGGCTCCACACGGATCGTGATGTCGGCGTACTGGCCGCGGCCGCCCGACTGCTGGATGTGGCGCTCGCGATGCTCGATCGTCTTCGTGATCGTTTCGCGGAACGCGACCTGCGGCCGGCCCACGTTGACCTGGCAATTGAACTCGCGCTTCAGACGATCGACCAGGATCTCGAGGTGTAGCTCGCCCATTCCCGCGATCAGCGTCTGGCCCGTCTCCTCGTGCGTCTTGACGCGGAAGGTCGGGTCCTCATCGGAGAGCCGCTCGAGCGAGACGGCGAGCTTCTCCTCGTCGGCCTTGCTCTTCGGCTCGATCGCGATCTGGATGACCGGCTCGGGGAAGAGGATCCGCTCGAGGCGGATCGGACGATCGACATCGCAGAGGGTATCGCCGGTCGAAACACGCTTCATCCCCACGAAGGCGCCGATTTCACCGACCCGCATCGAAGTCTTTTCGATGCGCTGGTTGGCGTGCATCTCGACGATGCGGCCGATGCGCTCGGTTTTCTCCGAGTTGGAATTCATCACCGTGTCGCCGGTCGAGATCTTGCCCGAGTAGACACGGAAGAAGGTGAGCTTGCCGACGTAGGGGTCGGTCATGATCTTGAACGCGACCGCTGCGAAGGGCTCCTCGACCGAGGCGGAGCGCGATTCGATTTCGGTCGTGCGAACGTTCTCGCCCTCGACCGGCGGCAGCTCGAGCGGCGACGGGAGATAGTCGACGACCGCGTCGAGAAGGCGCTGCACACCCTTGTTCTTGTACGCGGAGCCGCAGAGCACCGGGGTGATCCGGCTTTCGAGCGTCCCCTTCCGGATGGCCGACTTGATCATCTCGACCGGCAGGTCGTGGCTCTCGAGGTAGCGATGGAGGAGCTCGTCGTCGTAGTCCGCCAGCGCCTCGAGCATCTTGATGCGATACTCGTCGGCCATCGCGAGCATGTCCTCGGGGATCGGGCCGATGTTGTACTTCGGAAGCCCGTGCTCCTCCACGAAGCTGATCTCGACCATTTCCACCAGGTCGATCAGGGAGTGGAAGACATCGCCGAGCATGTAGGGGACCTGGATCGGCACAGGGTGCGCGCCGAGGCGATCCCGCATCATCTGAACGACGTTCGCGAAGTCGGCTCCCACGCGGTCCATCTTGTTCACGTAAGCGATGCGCGGGACCTTGTACTTGTCGGCCTGACGCCAGACGGTCTCCGACTGGGGCTCGACCCCTCCGACCGCGCAGAAGACGGCGACGGCTCCGTCGAGCACGCGGAGCGAACGCTCGACCTCGACCGTGAAGTCGACGTGGCCGGGCGTGTCGATGATGTTGATCTGATGGTCCTGCCAGAACGCGGTGGTGGCGGCTGAGGTGATGGTGATGCCGCGCTCACGCTCCTGATCCATCCAGTCCATGGTGGCGGCGCCTTCGTGCACCTCGCCCATGCGGTGGAGCTTGCCGGTGAAATACAGGATGCGCTCCGTCAGGGTCGTCTTGCCCGCGTCGATGTGGGCCATGATCCCGATATTC
Organism: uncultured bacterium; assembly: GCA_964652115.1. GTDB lineage: Bacteria > Eisenbacteria > RBG-16-71-46 > CAIMUX01 > CAIMUX01 > JADJQY01. The sequence goes on from CAZZAH010000356.1 coordinate 2,529, forward strand.
CGGAGTCGATTCAGGGGCGTAGCCTGGGACACCAAATTCTCCCGTCCGTCGAGTTTGCCGCGAGCGCGCCCTCTGCGGCACGCGTGCGCCTACCGAACCATCACGGAGCCTCAGGAGCCAAAGCTCCTTAGCCTCCGCTCGCGAGCAGCACATCACCCTTCGGTGAGTCTGCGTTACCGAGGACAGCCGCGCTCGACCGACGCTTTCGCGTTCATGTCGAGGGGACGGCGTCGTCGATTGCTCGCGCTACCATCTCTATGAGCCGGGGCAAACACCCAAGCTTTTCCGGACCTGCAGTCCGTCCGTCTCCTCGGCATCGCCCTTTTCGGCATCGCCGTTTCGACATCCGGCCGCTTCGCAGGGGCAGAAGCCGATTCCCGAAGGGAGCCGGCGTCGGTCCGATAACTGCTTGCCTTGCGCTAGGTCCAGCGGTCGCTGAGCGACCGGAGGTATGTAACGGCAGGGCCCCTGCGTTTTCCTTCCGGCGAGCAAGCTCGCCAGATCCACCACGTTCGCCTGAAGCGGCTAACCGCGCCCGTCAGGGGCGCCGGTCAGCAGCGACCAGCGCTACTACCAGCGGTAGTGCGCGAAGGCCTTATTTGCCTCCGCCATGCGGTGGGTATCTTCCCTCTTCTTCACCGCGCCACCCTCGTTCTTGGTGGCGGACAGCATCTCGGCGGCGAGCCGCTCGGCCATCGTCTTGTCCGGCCGGCTCGACGCGTAACTGATCAGCCAACGGATTCCCAGCGCAGTCCTGCGCTCCGGCTTGATCTCGACCGGCACCTGGTAGGTGGCGCCACCGACGCGGCGGCTCTTCACCTCGAGGTTGGGCTTCACGTTGTTCATCGCGGTGCGCATGACCGACAGGCCATCCTGACCGCTCTTCTGCTCCATCAAACCGAGGGCGCCGTAGACGATGCGCTCGGCGGTGCTCTTCTTGCCGCCCTTCATGACCGAATTGATAAAGCGGGCCACGAGGACGTTTCCGAACTTGGGATCGGGCGCGAGCTCACGCCGCTGGATTGAGCCTTTCCTCGGCATAGACTACTTCTTCCCCTTCCCCTTGGCCGGAGCTTCGCCCGCCTTCTTGCGCTTGGTGCCGTACTTCGAACGGCTGCGGTTACGACCGTCGACCCCGCTGGTGTCGAGCGCGCCGCGGACGATGTGATAGCGGACTCCGGGGAGGTCCTTCACACGACCGCCGCGGATCAGCACGATGGAGTGCTCCTGAAGATTGTGCCCTTCGCCGGGGATGTAGGCGGTCACCTCGATATTGTTGGTGAGGCGGACACGCGCCACCTTGCGGAGCGCCGAGTTGGGCTTCTTCGGCGTGGTGGTGTACACGCGGGTGCACACACCGCGCTTCTGCGGGCAGGCCTTCAGCGCCGGCGCCCCCGTCTTTGCCCTCTGGATGTCGCGTCCGTGTCGGACCAGCTGACTCAAAGTCGGCACTCTAGAATCTCCCATTCTTCACTGGCCCGTCGGGCCCCATCGAACGACAAGCTCAACGAAGGTTTTACCGACGCGAAGACAAAGCCTCGAGGCCCGAACCGCTCGTTGAGCGATCAGAGGCCCCTTCGGGTCGAGATCAGAAACAACAAACCGCCGAGGACAGCGAAACCGAGCACAACTACTCGCATGGCTTACGCCGGGCAGGCGCTCCTGCGCCACGCCGGCGTTCCACGGCGGTCGACAACGATGTTTGGCGCTCTGGCCTGCGATCCTCGGACACTTCGAGGATCCATCAAGGAAGGCGGACTGCCGAACAGACGTCCCCCCGATAGCCGCTCGGAGGGGGCAGAACGCGGTTCACCCACCCGGTCCATCGCACAGATTGCGGATACTAGGGAGGGGTCCTTGGGACGTCAACCGACAAAATGCATTTTGTTTACGTGGGTCTGGATCTTGTGGGGATGAAGGCGGGACTTAGCGAGGCGGGCCCCAATCGGGGCCCGCCCACTTCGTGATCAAGGTGATTTGACGAGTGAATCTCCGACGAGCTAGGCGCTCCGGATCTCTTCCTCGGACAGCAGGGTCTCGATCGCTTCGTCTTCCTGATCGGTCGGGTAGGCCCGGATCTTCTTGTACTTCGGAAGACCGGTGCCGGCGGGGATCAACCGGCCGATCGCCACGTTCTCCTTGAGGCCCAAGAGCGGATCGGTCGAGCCCATGATCGACGCCTCGGTCAGGATGCGGGTCGTCTCCTGGAAGGAGGCGGCCGCCACGAACGAGTGGGTCGAGAGCGACGCCTTGGTGATTCCGAGAAGGAGCGGCTGGTACGTCGCGGGCTTACCACCCTCGCCGCGGATCCGCGCAAGCTCCTCACGAAGGACCACCTTGTC
>CAZZAH010000357.1:0-4869 GCA_964652115.1 uncultured bacterium
TCCGCCACCTGAGCCTGGGCCTCGGTGAACGCGGGGGAACTCGAATCGTTGTAGAACACGATCCGGTTGCCCGCGGTCGTGTAGTACCCCGCGACCCACGCGGCTTCCATCCCGTCCTGGGCCCGGGCGAACGACCGGTACGCTTCCCTCTCGGCGAACAGCACACAGAGCAGCTTGTGGCGGTGGGGCATGGCGGGGATGCCCATCTTCCCCGCGACGCGGTAGAACTGGTCGCGGGTGCGCTCGAGGATGCGGGCCCGCTCCTGCGTCCACGCCGGCGGGCAGTCCGAGAGTAGAACGAAGTGCGAGGTCTCGGAGCGGCGGAAGCCTGTCCCGAGGATGCGAGACGCCTCTCCGACCTGACCCTCATCGGCCGTCAGCTTGAAACCGGGCGACCGGTGCAGGGTCCGCAGCGACTCAGCGGCGCGGTCGCGCGTTGCCGGATCGCGCCAAGCGCGACGCAGCGTGCTGTCGGCCAGCATCAACTCGCCCCTGGCCGCGGCCACCTGCGCGACGGCCTCCATCTCGGCGGCGACCGAGGGGGACTCGCTAAGCTCGAAGTGGAGCGCAAGGCTTCGCTTGAGCTGCGCCCGCGCGGCCTCAGTGTCGCCGCGCGCGAGATGCGCCAGGGCCAGCATCCCGAGGTTCCCGGCCGCGTTCAAACGATCGCCCTGCGCCTCGAAGTGGGCCAGGCTCTCCCCGAGGTAACGAAGCCCGACGTCGCCGTCGCCTCGACTGACCGCGAGCTCGCCCAGCCCGTAGCGCACATTGGCCGCGCCGTCGTTCGTCCCCATCTCCTGGCACAGCGCGAGACTCTCCTCGTAGTGACGCTGGCTCGCCTCGTCGTCGATGCGGAGATAGGCGACCGCGCCGAGGTTGCAGAGCGCCTGCGCCACGCCGAAACGATTGCCGAGCTTTCGCTGCACCTCGAGCGCCTCTTCCAGTCGACGTTGCGCCCGCTCGAGCTCGCCGAGCTGGATGTCCATCGCGCCGAGGTTGGCGTTCAGCACGCCGATGGCGTTGACGTTGTTGACCGTGCGCGCGACCTCGAGCGCCTGCTCGAAGAAGCGCTGCGCGCCGCGTTGGTCGCCGAGTTGCCACGCGAGGGTGCCGCGGCCGTTGAAGTAGTTGAGGAGAAGCTGGCGGTCCTCAGACTCGGAGGCGTAGACCATGCCCTCGTCGTAGAGCGCCTGCGAGCGCGCGTAGTCCCCGAGCTGACCGGTCACGCGCGCGAGGCCGTGCATCGCGTGGGCCATGAGGCGACGGTCGTTCTTCTCGCGGCCGAGGCGGAGACCTTCTTCGAGTCGCGCGGCCGCATCGCGTAGCTCACCGCGTCCCTGGGCCAGAAACCCCGCGCCGATCAAGGCCCAGGCGCGAGCGTCGCCGTCGGCGCGAACGCCAGGACGCGCGAGCGCCTCGTCGAGAATCGCCGAGCCCCACACCAGAAGCCCGCGCTGGTGCCAGTACCACCAGAGCTGCGCCGCGAGATCGAGCGATTGCTCGGCCGTCTCCTCCTCTTGCCCAAGCCAGCGCGAGGCGGCGAGGAGGTTCTCGTGATCGGCGTCGACCTTGACGAGCCACGCGGCCTGATTGGCGCGGAGGAGCTCCGGTCGCACGCGCCGCGCGAGGGCGTGAAACCACTCCGCATGCGCGCGACGATCTTCGGCCGACTCGCCTTCGCGCTCCGCCTCTTCCGCCGCGAATTGCCGCACGCTCTCGAGCAGGTGATAGCGCGGCTCCTCGCCTTCATCCATCGCGACGAGCGACTTGTCGATCAGATGCGAGAGGAGGTCGAGCACCTCGAACTCGTCGTCGGCTTGACCGAGCACCGCCGCCGCCGCCGGCAAGGTCCATCCATCGACGAAGGCGGAGAGGGCGCGCAGGCAACGCCGTTCTTCGGGAGTAAGCAGTGCATAGCTCCACGCGATCGCCGCGCGCAGAGTTTGGTGCCGCTCGAGCGCGCCGCGGCCACCGCCGGTCAAGAGGCGGAAGCGATCGTTCAGCTTGGCGTCGATCTGCTCCGGCGAGAGGACGCGGATGCGTGCGGCCGCGAGCTCAATCGCGAGCGGAATGCCGTCGAGCCGGCGACAGATGCGCGCCACCGCGGCCGCGTTCTGCGCGCTCAAAGCGAACGAAGGCACGATGGCGCGCGCCCGCTCGACGAAGAGCTCGACCGCCTCGAAGCGCGCGACGTCCTCGGGCGCCTCGCTTGCCTTGGCCGGCGGCGCTTCGAGCGAAGGCAGCCGCCAGATCGTCTCGCCCGACATCCCGAGCGGCTCGCGGCTCGTGGCGACGATCTTGAGGTCGGCGCAGGTGCGAAGGAGCTCGTGCGCGAGCTCGCCGCAAGCGCCAAGCAGGTGTTCACAGTTGTCGAAGACGAGGAGCGAGGCCTACTCCGCCAGCTGCTCGCGCAGCGAATCGACCGCGCTCTTCCCCGCGGTGTCGCGCAGGCCTAGCGCGGTCGCGACGGAACCCGGAACGAGGCCCGGTTCCGACACCGCCGCCAGCTCGATGAACCAGACGCCGCCCGGCATGTCGGGCAAGAAGGCGCTCGCCACCTCGAGTGCAAGCCGCGTCTTGCCGCAGCCGCCGACGCCGGTGATGGCGAGGAGCCGCGCGCCGCGAAGTAGGTCGCGGACCTCCGCAACCTCGCGCCGCCGTCCGATGAAGCTGGTCAATCGATGCGGGAGGTTGTTCGGCGCCTTCACCACCGCGACCGGCGGCACCCACGCGCCCGAGCGTTCGCTCACGCCCGACTCGAGCACCACGCGCACGTCGCGCATCGAGGCCAGGCGGCGCTCCGGATCCTTCTCCAGGCAGCGAGCGAGCATGTCGCGCACCGACGGAGGCACGGTCGTCGGCAACGCGGCGTAGTCCGGCTCGCGCGAGAGCACCGCGCTGATCCGATCGATCACCGTCGCGCCGGCGAAAGCACGCGCGCCGGTCAGCGCTTCGAAGAGCACACAGCCGAAGGAGAAGATGTCGGTCCTTCGATCGACCGACTGCGCGCGCGCCTGCTCCGGGCTCAGATACCCGGGCGTGCCGAGGATCATGCCGGCATCGCCCGCGCGCGGATCGACGGTGAACGCGGTCGTGGCATCGATCGGCGTCGCGTTATCGCGACTTGCGTCCTCGACCAGGGCGAGGCCGAAGTCGAGCACCTTCACCTCGCCCTCAGGCGTGATGCGGATGTTGTCGGGCTTCAGGTCGCGATGGATGACGCCGCGGCCGTGCGCCGCCTCGATCGCGCGCGCGATCGCCTCGCCGGTGCGAAGCGCTTCATCGAGCGGGAGCGCGCCGCGCTTCAATCGATCGGAGAGGCTCTCCCCCTCGACCAGCTCGAGCACGAGGAGGAGCGCGCCGTCGTCGGCATGCTCGAGGCTGTGAATCGCCGCGATGTTGGGATGCGCGACCGACGCGAGCACGCGCGCCTCGCGTTCGAAGCGATGGAGTCGTTCGCCGTCCTGGCCCGCGTCGCGCGGCAGCACCTTGATCGCGACCGCGCGCCCGAGCGAGGGATCGGTTCCGCGATAGACGATGCCCATGCCGCCGCGGCCCAGCTCGCCGGAGATGGGAAAACGTCCGAGTTGTGTGGGGAGATTGAGCTCAGTCATCGAGGCGTGATCCTAGCGGCGCCGCGCAGTGCGAGCAAGGCACGCGCGATGCGGCGCCTGCTTTCACAGCGATCGTCGCGGATGGCAAGAGGGCCATCCGGCGTGAAGTGCGGATGGCCCTCGAAGATCAGCCAAGCTGAGCTCAGCCTAGGCCGCGGTCTTCGACTTCCGCGCGCGCGCCCAGCCGGCGGCCGCGAGGCCGAGCCCGAGAAGCGCGAAGGAAGCGGGCTCAGGCACGGGTGCCGTGCCCGGCGTGCCGTCGATCTCGAGCGTCAAGTAGGACTTTCCGGTGAAGGTGAACGCATCGGTGTAGCCGGGGAACGATTCGAAACCACCGAGGCTCGCCGTGACCGCGCCGTCCACCAGGACCGAGCGCAGATGGCTGAAGAAGGGATCCTGTGCCGGGCCGAGCGTGACGTTCGGATGGTCGTAGTCGACCGACGCGATCGCGAAGCGGCTCGGGACGTCGTCGTGGAAACCGACCTCGACCCAGGTCTCGCCGCCGAGCGGTCCGACACCGTCGATCCAATCGGGATCCTCCGACGCGAAGTGCACGCGGATCTCCGTGATCTGCGATTCCTGCGTGAAGGCCCAGACCTGATTCCACCCGGAAGTAACGAAGTCACCGGTCGTGAAGACGCCGAAGGGCGCGATCGAATCGAACTCGATCGTCTGGGTGAACGTCGCGGCGTGCGCCGTGGTGAAGAGGGTCGCCGCGGCCGCGGTCGCGGCCAGAACACCAAGCCAACGCTTCATGGGGACCTGCCTTTGTTGTGCGGTTGGAGGCTCGACGCCGCGTGCGCAAGGCTGCGCGGTCGTCCGAAGAATGGAGGAGAGTAGCACAGAGGCTCCGCGGCCCACCACGGCAGAGTCGACGTCCAGCATGAGGCACAGCTTCCGTTGGTGCTCGGCGGGGACTAGAGTGCGTCTCGATGAACGCGCACGCTCGAATCGCTTTCGCGGGCTGGATCGCTCGGTTCCTCCTCGGCCTCGCGCTCAGCGGCGCGGTCCACGCGGAGGCGCGCGTCGATCCGCTGGCGCACGTCGATCCATTCATCGGGACCGGCGGCCACGGGCACACCTATCCCGGCGCGACGCTCCCCTTCGGCATGGTGCAGCTCTCGCCCGACACACGCACCGAGGGATGGGACGCTTGCTCCGGCTATCACGACGACGACCGCCGCATCCTCGGCTTCTCGCACACGCATCTTTCGGGGACGGGCGTGCCCGACTACTGCGATGTCCTCTGCTTCCC
>CAZZAH010000358.1:0-4843 GCA_964652115.1 uncultured bacterium
TGATGGTGGAGGATCACCTTGGCCGAGTCGCGAGCTGGGGTGCCGGCCGCGGCGATCAACCGCTTGCCTCGACCCTGCGACTTCGGCTGCCTCCCAGCGCCACCATTCACCAGGTGGACGAGCGCAGGCTCGCGTTGCGCGTCGGCCGACAGGAGGTCGAGCTTCTGCTGTTGCGCCCGCGCGGTGGTGCCTGGCAGATTCGCGTCGGCGCCTATTCGGAACGCTATGGCGCGAGCGAGGAGGCGCCGGTGATCGAGCTTTCCCTGCGCGCGCCGCTCCCCCATCGCTTCCGCTTCGCGCTCCGGGTGAAGACGAGCGCGAAGCGCGGAGCCGCGGATTCGATCGACGCGACCAGCGGCAACGATGCGTCAAGGAAGGCAGGACCTCCGCGGCCATGAAGCAGCTCTTCTTTCAGGGAGGCCGGCCCGTCGTGGCCGAGGTGGCGACGCCGGGGGTCGAGCCGGGCCGTATCCTCGTCGCGCTGCGCGCTTCCGCCGTGAGCCCGGGAACGGAGCTCTCCAATCTCGAGCGTAGCGGCCGCTCGTTCCTCTCCCTCGCGCTCGAGAAGCGAGGCCGCGTTGATCGACTCTTGCACGCGATCAAGCGCCGCGACTTCGAGGACGTGCGGCTTCGACTGACGCGGCTCAAGTCGCGCTCGGCGGAGTGGAACGCAACCGGCTACACCGCGGCCGGCGTGGTGGTGGCGGTCGGCGTGGGTGCCGAGCCCTTCGCTCCGGGTGATCGAGTCGCGGTGGTGGGCGCGGGATACGCGAGTCACGCCGAGTTGGTGGCGGTGCCGCGGAATCTCGCGGCGCGCGTGCCCGAAGGCGTCGAGCTGACCGCGGCGTCGACCGCGGCGTTGGGCGCGATCGCGCTCCAAGCGGTGCGTCGAGCGGGCAGCGCGATCGGCGAGGTGGTGCTCGTGCTTGGGCTCGGCGTGCTCGGCCAGCTCGCGGCACGATTGCTTCTGGCCGCGGGAACGCGCGTGATCGTGTGGGACCCCGACGCCGATCGACGCGCGCTCGCGGTCGACGCGGGCGCCGAAGCGTTGCTCGCGCGCGACTCCGAAGAGATCGGCGACGCCATCGCGCGCGTGACCTCGGGACGTCGCGCCGATCAGGTGATCCTGGCCGCCGGAGCCGGTGAACGCGCGGTGGCCGCGGCTGCGAGCGCCACACGTCGAGCCGGGGTGTTGGTTCTCCTCGGGAACACGCCGGTCGCGGTGCCGCGCGAGATCGCCTACGAGCGCGAGCTCAGCATCCGCCTCTCGACTTCCTATGGACCGGGGCGTTACGACCCGAGCTACGAGGAGGCGGGTCACGACTATCCGTTCGCGCACGTGCGTTGGAGCGAGGGACGAAACATCGAGTCGTACCTCGAGCTCCTCGCGCGTGGACGAATTCGCCTCGATGGGCTCTTCCGCGAGGTGGATGGGATCGAGCAGGCGGCGGAGGCCTATGCGGCATTGCGCGCGCCGGGCTCGCCGCCCGGGCTCATCTTCCGCTATCCGGAGAAGCCGCTCGAATCGACACGCGAAACCGCGCACGGACTCGGCGCGCGAGCGAAGCCAAGCGGAGCCACCGGCGAGACGAGAAGGAGCGCACTCCCCTTCCCGATCAAGATCGCCCTGCTCGGAACGGGCGGGTACACCAGCGGAAGCATCCTGCCCGAGCTCGCGCGACAGCCGGAGAAGGCGCGCGTGGTGCTTCTCGCGGGCACCGTTCCCGCGCGACGCGAGCCGCTGGCCAAGGCGCACCACATCGAGCGCGGCAGCGGAAGCTACGAAGACGCCGCGGTCGACCCCGAGGTCGATCTGGTGGTGGTGGCGACGCGTCATGATCGTCACGCGTCGCTCGTGATCCGCGCGCTCGAGGCGGGGCGCGCCGTCTACTGCGAGAAGCCGCTCGCCCTTCGCGAATCGGAGATCGACGCGATCGAGGCGGCAGCGCGGCCGGGCAGCTTCCTCGCGCTCGGATTCAATCGACGCTTCGCCCCCGCGATCACGCGCTGGAAGGACGAGCTCCGTTCGCGGCGTGGTCCGATCCATCTCGACTATCGCGTGCAGGCCGGTCCGCTGCCGGCCGAGCATTGGATCCGCGGGCCTGAAGGGGGCGGCCGTCTCCTCGGCGAGGCGATTCACATGATCGATCTGCTGCGGCACCTGGTCGGAGCGCCGCTTCGCGCCGCGCAGGCGATGCCGGGCGGCGCGGGCATCGGCCCCGATCCGGGCGCCGACAACTTCCACCTCGCGATGGCCTACGCCGACGGCTCGACCGCGTCGCTGCTCTACACCTCGCGCGGCGCGACCACGCATCCGAAGGAGCGGCTCGAAGGGCATTGGGACGGTCGCACGATCGAGCTCGACGATTTCGTCGCGCTTCGTGAGGCGGGTAAGGCGGATTCGGGCAAGGGCGAAGCGCTGTGGAGCGCGCCGCGTGCGCGGAAGGGGCAGGCCGAGCTGTGGAGCGCATGTCTTCGCGCATTGAGTGAGGGCGGTCCGTCGCCCACGCCGTTCGAGGAAGTGCTCGAGTCGGCGCGGGCGGCGATTGCCCTCGATCAAGCGTTACGCGAAGGACCGTTACGCGAAGGACGTTGAGCGCGCGATCAGACCCCGGATTCGACGATCGGATCGGTCCCTTTGAGCAATGCGAGGCGACGCGTGAGTTCGGTCACTGTCATCTCGGAGCGCCGCTTCTGCTCTAGGTACACTTGCGCGAGCTCGTCCTTCGCCTTGCCGATCACGCTGGACACGATCGACAGGTGCACGACGGCGGTGCGGAAGCACGCCTCCTCGAGCACGAGATTCCACAATCTCTCCTCGAGCACGCTGAGTAGGGTCTGCATCTCGGCCAGGTAGTATCCCTCCTGGTGCCGAGCCTCGCTCAGCTTGCGCACGAAGGCGACGAAGGGCGCGGGATCCCCGTGCATCGAGGCGTGGAACGCTTCAACCAGCTGGGCGGCGCGGTTCTCGAGCAAGGTCGAATCCACCGCCTGATAGTGCGGTTGCGCCGCGCCCTTGATCTGCGTCGCGAGGTGAACGGCGATCTCCCGCTTCGCTTCGCCGACGTAGTCGAACAACTCCCGGGACATGAATGCCTCCTTAAAGCCTGGCGGTCGGAGGACGAGGAGCCGGGAGCGATCGTCCAGCAGCGCCTGGGGCGTACTCGATCAAGCTATGCCCCTCACACGCGCGAGGCAAGTAAGCGGTCAAGGAGAACCGAGCCGCTCCAGTGCCGCGCGCGCCGTCGCGTCGGTACCCCCGTTCCGCAAGTAGGTCTCGAGCGCGCGTCGCGCCTCGGACGTGTTGCCGCGTCGCGCTTCGATCATTCCGAGGACGCGATACCCGTCGAGGTAAGCCGGATAGAGATTCAGTCCGCGCGTGATGTCCTGGACCGCCCCCGCCGGGTCGTTGATCTGCGCGCGGGCGGTTCCGCGTTGCACCAGCGCAGGCCCCTGCTCCTCCGGCGCGGTCGAGCGAGCGAGCGCGCGATCCAGGTGAGCGATCGCCTCGCCCGGCCGCTTTGCGGCAAGGAGGGCAAGGCCGAGCGCCGCCTCCGTTCGCCCGCGAAGACGCGCGATCATCGGCAGGCGAAGCGCCGTCTCCAGCTGCGTGACCGCGAGGTCGGCCCGTCCTACCTGCGTCAGCGCCGTCCCAAGGTTGGTGCGAGCAGCCGCCTGCCGCGGCGCGATGCGAACGGCGGAGAGCGCCGAGGAGACCGCGCGCTCGGGCCATCCGACCGAGAGGCAGAGCTGCGCAAGGTTGAGCTCGGGCCAGGGGATCCGCATCGATCGCGGATCGAGGAGCGCGGGCAGAACGAGCCCCGGCGAGGGGACCGATGTGTCTCCATTCCAGGCGGGAACGCCGCACGTCTCGCGCGCCACCTCCGGCATGCCGGGCGGCAACAGATCGCGTCGAACGAAGACCGCCGCGGTGTCGTCGAGATGCACCCACGCCCAGGTCGAATCGCGCGAGACCTCGGTGATGACACCCGCCGCTTCGTTGAGCGGGAGGACCAGGCAACGAAATCCGAACTCCGTCACCGCGTTCCGCCACGCTTCGCCGCCGCGGAGGAGGCGGGCGTAACGGTCGAAGTGCTCCGCGCTGTGTACCTCGAGGCGTCCATCGATGAAGCTCGGCTCCGAAGGGAGCGCGAAGAGCAGGTAGTCGCTCGCCGCGATCGTGCTGAAGAGCGGGCCGGAGATCCCACTGCGCTCGACGAAGCGCGCCGCTTCGGTCGGATAGGCGCAGGGCGCGAGGCCGAAGCCGAAGCGCGCGCTCATGTCCGCGCGGGCCTGCACGTGGCTCGCGACCAGCGCCCAATCGTAGCGAAGAGAGAACGCGAGCGCGGCGAACAGCGCCACCTGCGCGAGCTCGAAGCGAAGGCCGCGAGAGATCCGCATCGCGAGGCGCTTCGCCCACGGCGCCGCTCGGAGATCTTCGGCCCAGCGGGCCAGGATCGGCGTCGCCACCAACGGAAGGAGCGCCACGTTTCGCCGCGCGCTCACCGCCAAGTAGATGAACGCGCCCAGGAGCAGCAGTTCCGTCCACCGCGGACGCCGGCCTCGCAGAAGCAGCAGGACGCCGATCAACGCGAGGTACCAAGGAAAGAGCGTGATCGCGAGGTGGCCGCCTCGCTGGAAGGGACTGATGAACTCGCCGATCGACTGCGAATAGAGCGGCAGCGACTGATTCACCCGCGAGAAGAGGAGCAATGGATGAAGCGCTCCCTCGAGCCCGTACGGATTGAGGAGCGCGGCGAGCGAAGCGATGCCCAGCGTGATCCAACGCCAGCGGTCCCGCGGCGACTCGAGCGCGCGCGCGCCCAACACCACCAGCCCAAGC
>CAZZAH010000359.1:0-4812 GCA_964652115.1 uncultured bacterium
GAAGGTCGGTGGTCGCCGCCGGCGGCGTCGTGTCGTTCGGCGGAGGCGGACCGTTGTCGGTCGTCCCGGAGATCTGGTTCGAGAGCTTGGAGAGGTTCCCGGAGTCATCCTTCGAGCGGATGCGAACGTAGTAGGTCACTCCCGGATCGAGGTTGAACACCGTGTACCGCTCCGTCTGTCCCGGCTCGGCGGGGATCGGGCCGTTCGCGCCGAACGCTCCCTCGCTACCGTCGACGATCGGCGAGGTGTGCACCTTGATTTCGTACTCCGCCACTCGCGACCCGGCGTGGAGCGTGTCGTGGGGCGCGGTCCAGTGGATGTCGAGGCGATCGGAGCCGGCGCGCTCGAGCGTAAGGTCGTTGATCTTGACCGGCGGATCATCGTCGGGCGCGTCGAGGGTCAGACCACTCGGGACGTTCGAGAGGGCGCCTGCGTTGCCCGCCTCGTCGAAGGCCTTCACGCCGAAGTAGTAGCGCGTCGAGGGGGCGAGCCCGCCCGCCCAGACGAGCTGCTGTGTCCCGGCGGGGCCCGGGTTGGGGACGCCGGAAACGAGTGCCGACTGGCTCCAGTTCGAGCTCGTGATCGGGTTGGTTGAACGACGAAGCTCGTAGTGATGCGCGGTCCCTGAGTATCCGTCATCGCCCGGAGCGCTCCAGCTCAGGCGCAGTCGATCGACCTGACGCTCCGGCACCGCGAGATCGGTGACCTGCCCCGGCTCGTTCACATCCCCGGCGGAGAGCGTGGTGCCGGACGGGACGTTCGAAAGCCCGCTCCAGTTGGGCACCTCGTCACCGACCCTCATCGCGACGTAGTACTTCACGCCGGGCGCGAGACCGTCCAGGACGAAGGTCTCCGACTGCCCGGAGCTCTTCGGGCTCGGCTCGCTCTGCGCCTGCGTGGCGCTCGGCCAGTTGCCGGTCGTGATGGTCGAGGTCGAGTAGCGAATGTCGTAGGAGCTCGCCGTGCCGCTCGTCCCGTCGTCGCCCGTGGCGGTCCAGTTGAGCGTCAGGCTGTTCAGGGTCGGCGTCGTCACCGCGAGGGTGTTCACCGCGCTCGGCGATTGAGTATCCGCGGCGCCCTGGGTTGCTCCGGAGGGGGAGTTCGAGATCGGGCTCCAGTTGAAGACCTCGTCGGCGGCGCGAACGCAGAAGTAGTAGGTGCGATTGGGTACGAGCCCGCTCACGGTCATGGTCTGCAACTGACCGGGCGGGACCGGCGCAGGCTCACCCGAGGCGTAGTTCGCGTGGCTGTAGATGGCATCGGTCGTGATCGCGAAGTCCTCGTAGCGCATGTCGTAGCGGGTCGAATTCCCGCTGATGCCGTCGTCACCCACCGCCGTCCACCGAAGCGTGACGCTGGTGGAGGTGGCGCTCAGCACCGTGAGGTCGGTGATCTTGGACGGCGGCACCGAGTCGGATCCCTGAGGCGTCCAGCCGGAGGGAGAGTTCGAGATCCCGCTCCAGTTGGGCACCTCATCCCCCACCTTCAGGGCGAAGTAGTAGGTCGTTCCCGCGTTCAGCCCGCTGAGGACGAAGCTCTCCGATTGTCCGTTTGCCTTCGGCAGGGGCTCGCCTGTCGCCTGGGTGGCCGCGGTCCAGGCGGACGATGACGTAATCGGAACGGTCGCATAGCGGAGGTCGTAGCTCGTCGCGGTGCCGGTGTGGTTGTCGTCGCCGGTCGCGGTCCAGGTCAGCGTCGCCGAGCTGGACGTCGTGCCGCCGACCGCGAGGTTCGTCACGGTGGCGGGAGCGATCACGTCGGGCGCGGCCGGCGTCGTTCCGGAGGGCACGTTCGAGATCGGGCTCCAGTTGGACACCTCATCGGCGACCTTGAGGGCGAAGTAGTAGGTGGTGGTCGCCTGGAGTCCAGTGACGGTGAAGGTCTCCGCCTGCCCTGCGGTCTTGGGGGCCGGCTCGTTCGAGACCTGGGTGGCGCCGGTGAAGTTGGTCGAGGTGATCAGCGAGGTGGAGTAGCGAAGGTCGTAGGTCGTCGCCTTGCCGGTATTGTTATCGTCGCCCACCGCGGTCCAAGTCAACGTGACGCCGCCCGAGGTCGTGGTGGTCACGGCGAGGTTCGTCACCGCCGACGGAGGGATCACATCCGGGTTCGGTAGCGTTCCCGAGGGCACGTTCGAGATCGCGCTCCAGTTGGAAACCTCATCGGCCGCCTTGAGCGCGAAGTAGTAGGTCGCTCCCGCCGTCAGGCCCGTAACGGTGAAGACCTCGGCTTGACCCGAGGTCTTCGGCGCGGGCTCCCCGGACACGGGGGTAGCATTCGCGAAGTTCGCCGACGTGATCGCCGACGTCGAGTAACGCAGGTCGTAGGTGGTCGCCTTGCCGGAGCTGCCGTCGTCTCCGGTCGCGGTCCAGGTCAGCGTCGCGCTGCTCGAGGTCGAGGACTGAATCGCTAAGTTCGTGATCGCGGCGGGCGGTGTCGTGTCCCCGCCGCTCGCGGAGGTCGTGCCGCTCGCGATGTTCGAGAGCGCGCTGAAATTCGGGACCTCGTCCCCCACCTTGAGGGCGAAGTAGTATTGGGTCGCAGACGAGAGACCGGTGACGGTGAAGGTCTCGTTCTGTCCGGGTGACTTTGGCGCCGGTTCTCCGACCACGACGGTGGCACTGGCCCAGTTGGAGTCGTTGATCGGTGAGGTGGAGTAACGAAGGTCGTAGACCGAGGCCTGGCCCGAGGTCCCGTCGTCGCCGGTGGAGGTCCAGTTGAGCGTGATCGAACCTGCGGTCGGTCCGCCGGCCGCGAGATCGGTCACCGCGCTCGGCGCCGTCGTGTCGACGAAGGTGCCCGTTGCCACCACCTGAAAGGTCCCGGCTCCTGTCGCCGCGAAGACGAGCGCACCCTCGGAAGTGGAGGGGATGCCTTCTTGGATTCGGGAGGAGCCCTGGTAGACGTCGCAGGTCTGGTTGGCGGAAAGGCCGAAGACGAAGTGCTGGGTAGCCTGCGCGGCCGGCGCGAACGCGCAAACTCCCATCAGCCCTGAGAGCAGGGCTGCCTGCTTCCACATGTTGTTCTCCCCCTGGATGCGGCTCGGAAACTGGTCCGATCGCCCCGACCGGCGTCAAACGCGCAAAAGGCTGCCCCTGCGGATGCAATTGCGATACCGAAGGCCGGAATCTGCCGCGTCAATTCGCGCATCTATGGCCAAGGGCGACAGATTTGGTCCTGCCCAGGGCTTAGCAAGATGGGGCAGATTCCGCGAAGTTTCTGGGTTGCAAGGCACTAAGCCCCTCCCGCGTGCAGGACGCATCAGTCCAATGGCGCTCTGCACAGGCAAAGGATACTGATACCAATGGAGAATTCTTTGTCGATGGAGCTTGCTGCCCAGTAGAAATCACCGGGGGTGATTCGTTTTTGCCCAGGAGGGGGTTCACGGCCGGCCGGCCAGCTGAGGATTGGCCTCACAGGGCGAGGGAGTAGCCAAAAAAATGAGCGTACTGATCGAGGGGATCAACCTGGTCATCCAGCGGCAGGCGGCGAACGCAAGATTTCCGGGCGGCGTCGTCGCGCTCTCCGAGGCGGTATCGGACGCCGCGCTTTGCATGGACGACCACCTGATCAGGTTCGGATTCCTAGAGGGGGAGCGGGTCGACGCGGTCGTGGAGCAGCTCGAGTCGGCTGGGCTCGAGCTGACCGACGGCCATCGCTTCCTCGACTTCGCGATCGTCGACCAGATGAACGGCCTGCCCCTCCCCTGCGATTGGCTCGAATTCGACTCCGCGCCGGGGGAGCCGGCCTTCTGCTGGAAGCGGGGGGAAGCGCGAGGCACGCTCGTCGTCCCGTCGAATTGGCGGTACGAACACTCGCTCAGTCGGCGTTTCGGCCGCATCACCGAGCCGCCGCCGCCCGATCGTTACCGACTCATCGACTCGGTGGACGGAATCGAGGTCTACGAGGAGATCGAGTCCGGGAGGACGGTCTACTTCGCTCGAACCGACGCCGCTCCGCGCTCCGACGGAACGTCTTGAGGGCGCGGAAATGAAGCCCGAGGAGCCCTCGAGTCCCCTTCTCCCCTTCGAAGCGGTCGAGCACACCGCCGACCTCGCCTACATCGTGCGAGGTCGCACCCACGAGGAGCTGTTCGAGAACGCCGCGCGCGGGCTGACGGCCTTCCTCCTCGACCTCTCCTCGATCGAACCGCGCGAGACGGATGAGCTGATCCTCGTGGGGCAGGACCTCGAAGAGCTCCTGATCTCCTGGCTGAACGAGTTGATCTTTCGAGAGGAGACGCGGCAGCGGGTCTATTCCCGTTTCGACATCACCTTTGTCGGAGAAGGGACGCTGAACGCGCGGTGCCACGGCGAGCAGCTCGATCCCAACCGCCATCGCATTCAGACCGACATCAAGGCCGCGACCTATCATGATCTCCACATCGATTGGGTAGTCGATGCGGACCCGCCTCACTACGCGGTGCGGATCGTCCTCGACATCTGAGCCCTCGTCCTTTGCGGCCTTCCGCTACTGAAAGCAACGGACGGAGGCGAAGGTAACGCCGTGCTCGGGAATGTCGACCTCCAGGGAGTGCTCCTCGACCGTGCCGCCGCCTCCGCCGAGAAAGCGAACGACGACCGATTGACGTCCCGGCGGAAGCGTCGCCTTGATGAGGTCGATGCGTCCCGGCAGGAGCACCCAGCCGCGCGTATCGGCCTGCTCGGACGCCGCCCCGAGCAGATTCACGACGATACCGAGCCCCTCGGACTCCGTGGCCGCACCGCGTCGAGCCGCTTCCTTCGCGATCGCGCGCGCGGCCGTACGGAGGAGTATGGCGGGGAGGCGATCGTTGAACTCGGCCTGGGCGACCTT
>CAZZAH010000360.1:0-2102 GCA_964652115.1 uncultured bacterium
CTCCGACGCGCCCGCGCGATCGTGAAGCAGCTCGCGATCCGCTACGACGTGAGCTAGACCGCGCCGCTACCCACGCGCGCGACGCTCCTCGCGGCGCTCGGTGACCTTCACGCGGAAGCCGTTCCGCTAGCGGTGCTCTCCCGAGATCGAGTACGTGACCGAGCCGTTCGGCAGTTGGAACGGCGGCGTGTCGTTGCCCAGCTGGATCGACCCGGAGAGCGCGACGCCTTCGAGCGACTGCCTGAACTCCCCCTTGAAGTGCACGTCGACGTTCGAGCGTCCCGCGACCAAACCCGAACCGTTGAGCGTGAAGCCGCCATTCGGATTAATCGTTCCGGTCGAGCCGACGTAGGGCGACGCACCGCTCGAGCTGATCGAGCTGCCATTCACCTGGAAGCTGATCGCTTGAATCGTCGACCAGAGCGTGAACGGATCGTGATGGTGCGGGTCATTCGACGGCTTGAGCACCACTACGAATCCACCGCTCGCCAAGCTGGGACAAGGACTGGGGTCGCAGTCGGTCGACGCTCCCTGCCACGCGGCCGAGCAATTCGCCTGGGTGGTCTGGGTGCAGAAGCCGAGGAACGTGCAGCACGCGCCGGTCGACTGCGGGCAGGGATTTGGCGAGCAGAGGGTGCCGGCTCCCTGGAATGTCCCCTGGCAATCGATCTGGATGGTCAACTCGCATCCGGAGGTTGGGGAGCAGCACGCACCCACCTGGGTCGGGCATGGATCGGGATCGCAGGCCGTGCCGTCGCCTTGGTAGTCGCCCGCGTGGCAGTCCTCCTGGGAGAGGAGCATGCAGCCTTCGCTCTCGGAGCAACAGGCACCGGTCAGGGCGACACACGGATTCGGATTGCAGTCCGTTCCCTCGCCCATGAACACCCCTTTTGCACCGAGGCATTCGGGTTCGAGCTCGACCACGCATTCGTTCGGCGGCAAGCAGCAGGCGCCCGGCTTTCCGCCGCATGGATTGGGATCGCACCCGACCGACCCGCCGAGGAAGAGTCCCTCGAGCTTCAAACAATGCGGCTCGTACGCGAGGATGCAGGCCGTGCTCGGGAAGCAACAGGCACCGAAGCTAGGGCAGGGATCCGGGTCACACTCGGTGTTCGATCCGATGAAGATGCCGCCGACGTTCTCGCATGCGGTCCTCCGCACCGTCTTGCAGCTACCGTTCCCCGTGCAACAGGCACCGTCTCCTTCCGGACATGGATCGGGCGCGCACGCGACGCCGTCCCCTTGATAAGCGCCGTCGTTCGAGGCGCAGAGCTCCGCCGTGATGACGGCGCAGGGCGCGGTCGGGAAGCAGCACGCCCCCATCGGCTGAGGACAAGGATTCGGATCGCAGACGGTGCCGACGCCCTGGAAGACCCCGCCGTGACAATCGTCCTCCGAGCCGATGGTGCAGCTACCGTCGTCGTAGCAGCACGCGCCCGTGGTCGCGGGGCAGGGATTCGGATCGCAGACGGTGCCGGCGCCTTGCCAGACGCCGCCGGCGTTGGTGCACTCGAGGCAGGAATAGACGGCGCAGCTTCGTTCCGCGCCGCAGCAGGCGCCGGTGACCGGAAGACAGGGATTCCCGTCCAGCCCGCTGTGGAAGCTCAAGCCCCCGTCGAACAGCGCGCCCCCGTGATTGAGGGCACTGCGCCCGCCGGCGTTACCATGCGCGCCGATCGGTTGACCGTCTCCGCCGTTGCCTCCGTTTCCCGCGAAGTCGATCGTGAGGTCGCCGCCCGTTCCGAGCGGCGACCCGAGCCCTCCTTCGCCGCCTTCGATGTTTCCATCGCCACCGCGTCCGCCATCGCCACCCGCGAGCGGCGCGCAGGGATCGACGCAGTCGCTCCAACCCGCGCCGCCATTTCCACCGTCGATGCTCGCGTCGCCGCCATCGCCCCCCTTGGCGAAGAGATTCCCGGCGAGGCCGCGGAGCTTGGATCGCCCGCCCTTGCCTCCCTTCGCCACGATTTCTCCTCCGTCGCCCCCTTTGGTGAATTGGGCGTTGGCGGCACCGCCGTCTCCCGCCACCGCATCGGCCGCGCCGCCGTCGCCCCCTTCTCCACCGGTCAAGTTGACGTTGCCGAGCCCGCCGACATTCGCCG
>CAZZAH010000360.1:2202-4806 GCA_964652115.1 uncultured bacterium
CCGGTACGGAAGCCGGCGCTCGTATCGGGGAAGTCGGCCTCGGTCAGGGTCGAGTCGTTCTGCAGGAGGATCTCGCCGTTGCTCGTGATCTCGGCGCCGTCGAAGCTCATGTCTCCCTGCCCGAGGATCGTGATGCCGAGCGTGTCGCCATCGCCGGTGCCGTCGTTTCGGATCGCGCCGGAAATGGCGACCGAGCTGTCCGCTCGAAGCTCGATCGCATGCCCGTCGCCTTCGATCGTGCCCGCGATCGCGATCGGGCCGTGGGCGCGCAGGCGTAGATCGCCGGCCGCGGTCACCGTGACGTTGGCCGGAATCGTGATCGAATCGTAGGTGTGGCTTCCGGAGAGCGTGGTGTTGGAGGACGGATTGAAGTCGTCACCCTCGGTCGGTGGCGTGACCTTCTTTTGATCCTCGCCGCAACCGGACACGAGAGCTAGAAGCGCGAACAAGACCAGCGAAATCCGAGCGACGAAACGATGCATGAGCCCCTCCGAAGTGAACGTGCGAGAGCCGGGACGCGCATAGGTGCACATTCGAAAGCGGATCGAGTATCGGGGGGCCTGGGGAGAGGGTCAAGCACGGATAGAAACGCGAAACCTCGCCGACCCCGCGGCGGCGAGGTTCGGCGAGGTTCGTGCTCGACCGATCGGTGTGAGGAAAAGGTGTTGTTACATCGTCGATCGAAAAACCGAAGCTAGTGGTCGGTTACTTTAACACCCACACCACCGCGTTCCGCTCGTACTGCTGCTTCATCGTCTCCCAGTCCTTCGCGACCGAGTAGCGCGCGCCGTAACTCGCCACCTGGATGTTCTCGCGACGGAAGCCGAGGCTCACCAGATGATCGCGGGCCGCTTCCGCACGCCGCATGCCGAGGGCATCGGCATTCGCGCGCTCGGTGATGCCGTCCGCGAAGCCGACCACCAGCAGCTTGGCCTCGGAGGCCTCCTCGCGATCGCCGCCCGCGGTCAGGTCCTGCATGCCGACGCGGAGGGCGCCCGCGGCCTCGTTGTCCATCGTGGACGAGCCCTGCGTGAAGGCGATCTCGGTCATCGCGTAGTCGGGCGTCCCCTGGAAGGGAGGATTCGGCGCGTCGTGGTAGGTCCACTGAAGCTCGGTACTGGGATCGGTGCTGCCGAAGTTCGACACCGCCTCGGGCGCCGTCTTCGCGGCCAAGGTGGGCGGAAGGGGCTCGGGATGCGTCTGGGTCGACTGCGTGTCGCTCTGGGTCCACTGCGAGCTCGAACCGTTGTTGGTCTGGTTCGCCTGCGCCGACCGGTTCGAGTCCTTCGTGTTGAACTCGACCTGCTGCGCGTTGTCGTAGCCCGTCTTCATGGTCCGCTTCCCGGAATCAGGGGTCGTGTTCATGGAAGAGGTCGTCGTGCCTTTCGCCGCGCAGCCGGACATGACCGCGAGGCAGAGAATCGAGGCGAGCGTTGCTCGGTTCATGCTGCTGTTCCTCCCTCCGACGTGGCCTTCGCCAGGCGTGAGTGCCATGAGCGATTTGCAATGCGGCTCGGCGTCCGTCGAACGTCGGCACAAGATCGATACCATCGACGCGATGCGCGCGCGCGCCGACTCGGAGAGGACCGAAAACCGCGGGAAACGCGGGGCTTGTACATCGAATGCGGAGCGGTCGCGTCCGAAGCTCGCGCGACCTAGGGCCGGAGTGAGGCCTCGAGAATTGTGCGTCTTTCCAATCGTCGTGTAGGAGCTACAAAATGGAAGCGCCAGGCGCCGCGCGGCCGGCGTGCGCGAGGCTCGGCGGGCCCCCGCCGAAGAGATCGACCCGGGTTCCCGAACGCCCCGCGCTTAGCGTATCCTCAACCCTTCGATTCGCTTCCCAGGCGTTGAGTCCACAACCGAACCCGGCCCCGGAATGGGCCAAGGAGATCTCGCTTCCATGATCGCAGCTACCCAAATGCGCGTCGGCACCGTCATCCTCTTCGAGGGCGAGCCCTGCCGCGTCGTCAAGGCGCACCACCACACCCCGGGCAACCTTCGGGGGATGATGCAAACGAAGCTGGTCTCGCTCAAGAGCGGCAACTCGTTCGAGCATCGCTTCCGCTCGGAAGACAAGGTCGAGGTCGCCGACCTCGATGAGCACACGCTGAAGTACCTCTATCGCTCCGGCGACGAGTTCCACTTCATGAATACCGAGAGCTTCGAGATGATGATGTTGGACGCCGAGACCTTGGGCGACGCGGTCAACTACCTGCTCGAGGAGCAAGAGGTCGAGGCGCTCTACTACGAGGGCCGTCCGGTTTCGATCGACCTGCCCAACTTCGTCATCCTCGAGGTGAAGGAGACGTCGCCGTCGCTCAAGGGCGCGACCGCGAGCGCGTCGCCTAAGCCGGCCACGCTCGAGACCGGGCTGATCGTCAAGGTGCCGCAGTTCATCGGCGTCGGCGACAAGGTCAAGATCGACACGCGCGACGGCCAGTTCTCCGAGCGCGCGTAGGAGGCACGTGAAGGCTCGTCACGCATTCGCGCCGCCCGCGCTGTCCCTGCTCGCACTATCGATCGTGGGCGGGCTGCTCGCGAGCGGATGCGGTGGCGAGAAGAAGAAGAAGACCGAGCCGCCGGTCGAGGTGCCGCGTGGAGGGC
>CAZZAH010000361.1:0-4796 GCA_964652115.1 uncultured bacterium
ACGCTGCGCATGACGTGTCGCTCTGGGTGGGGCTTCTCTACTCTCTTTTCGGCTACTGGATTCCGGCGGGGCTCGGGCTGCCGTTCCTGCGCCGCGCGATGCCGAAGAGCTAAGAGCTAAGAGCAAGGTCGAACGACCTAAGCAGAGAGATCGCGCTCAATCGTCTGCTGCGCGGGACCCTGGTGCTCTTCGTCTGCTCGCTGGTTGCGCCGTGCTCCGCCTGCGGGATGCGGGCGAGATCAACGATCGGGTGCATCAGCAGCTCCAACTGCTGCTCGACCGCGAGCACCTGGATGTCGGTTCGGCCTGAGTCGACGACCGTCAGCTCAACGCTCCTTGAGCGATTCGGCCTTCGTTCTATGGCGCGAGCTTGGCCGCCGTCTGCGCACGCAAGTTGCGGACGTCGGCCTGCGTCGGATCGAGCTTCAGCGCGGCATCGAGGGCCGCGAGCGCCTCGCGCGGACGCCCGAGCGCGTTGAGCGCGACGCCGCGATAGAGCCCCGCCCGCGCGTAAGGACCGACCAGCTTCTCGAAGCGATCGAGGTCGGCCAGCGCCGCTTCGTGGCGGCCGAGGCGCACCTCCGCGAGCGCGCGATTGAAGTAGGCCCGGGAGAACTCGGCATCGGCCGCGATCGCGGAATCGCACTCCGCCAGCGCGAGCTCGAGCTTCCCCTGCTGGCCATAAAGCGTGGCGAGGTTGTTGTGCGCTTCGGCGAAGCGTGGACGGAGCGCCAGCGCGGAACGGTAGTAGCCCATTGCCTCGGTGCCGCGCCCGGTCCCCGCGAGGATATAGCCGAGGTTGTTGTGCGCGATCCACGCCGATGGGTTCTTCGCCAGCGTATCGCGCCATAGAGCTTCGCCGCTGCGGTAGACCAGTGCCTGACGGAAGCAAAGCACGCCGAGCGCGACGACCACGGCGGCGAGGACCCCGCGATCGATTCCGATGAAGCGCGCCGGCCGCCATCGCTCCCACGCCGCGACCACGAGCGCGAGTGGACCGAGCGCCGCGAGGTACTGGAAGTGATCGGCCACGTAGGAGAAGCGCATCGGATAGACGTTGAGGAAGCCGAGCGCGGGGAAGAGCGTCACGAGATAGAAGGCCGCGGCGACGAAGGGTCCCTTGCCCAGGCGATGCCGCAGGACGAAGAGCGCGATCACGGCGCCCGCGAGCGAGATCGGCGCCAGAAGCTGCAGCGCGTTCACCTCGATCGTCCACCTGGGATAGATGAAGACGAGCGGATGCGGCCAGAGGAGCTTGCTCGGATAGAACCAGGCGATTCGCCCGGCCAGCACCACGCGCTCGAGAAAGGAGAGCGACCAGTCCGCGCCGACCGCGCCGACGCGCGAGCGCTCGAGCCACGCCGTCATCCCGCCGAAGCCCGCCCCGAGCACGAAGAACGGCAGAAGCGGCAGCAGCGCGCGTGGCGACAGCGAAGGCCGCTTCCAATAGGTCACCAGCAGGAGCGCGGCGGGAAGCGTGGCGCTCACCGTCTTGCTGAAGAGCGCCGCGAGAAAGAGCGCGAGCGAGATCGCATACCAGCGCCATCGATCGGGGGCGCGCGCCGTCCCATCGTCCAGCGGAGCGAAGCGCAGATAGGCCAGGGCGGAAGCGAAGTAGAAGACGCCCGAGAGGACATTCTTCCGCTCGGTGATCCAAGCCACCGATTCGACCTGCATCGGGTGCAAGGCGAAGAGAAGCGCGATGGCGGTCGCGCCCTTCATCGAAAGCTTTCGCAGCACGAGAAAGGCGAGCAGCACCACCCCGAGGTGGAGCGCGAGGTTGATCGCGTGATACCCGCGCGGATCGTTGCCGAAGAGGCTTCGCTCGATCCAGAAGCCGGTGAAGACGAGCGGGTAGTACTGCGGCGAGCGCGAAGGCTCGAGCCAGATCTCGCGGAGCGCGTTCGGGCTGGTCAGGGTGGTGTTGGTCAGGATGTACGACTCGTCATCCCAGACCCAGCCGGCGGAGAAGACCGGCCAGTAGGCGAGGAGCGTGACGGCCAGGAGCAGCACGATCCGCCACGGACCGATCCGCGGCACGCTTCGCTTCACCGCCCCCACGTCGCTAGATCCAACGCTTCCGCTTGAACCAGGCGACGAACGCGAGCCCCACCAGCACCATCGACCCGAGCACGATCGGATAGCCGTAGGGCGATTTGAGCTCCGGCATGAACTCGAAGTTCATCCCGTAGACCCCGGCGACGAAGCTCAACGGAATGAAGATGGTGCTGATCACCGCCAGCACCTTCATCGCCTCGTTCAATCGGTTGTTCTGGATCGAGAGGTAGAGGTCGAGCATGCCGGAGAGGAGATCGCGAAAGGTCTCGACCGTGTCGATCATCTGGACGCAGTGGTCGTAGACGTCGCGGAAGTAGACCAGGGTACCCTGCTCGATCAGCTTCGACTCGCCGCGGGTGAAGGCGGCCATCACCTCGCGCAGCGGCCAGACCGCCTTCCGCAGGCGAATCGACTCGCGCTTGAGCTGGTGAAGCTCCTTGAGCGCGGACGCGCCCTGCTGCTCGAGCAACGTCTCCTCCAGTCGCTCGATCTCCTCGCCCAGCTTCTCGCCCACCTGGAAGTAGTTGTCGACGATCGCGTCGATCAAGCGATAGCAGAGATAGTCGGCGCCCTTCTTCCGCACCTGGCCTTGGTCGAGGCGCAGGCGCTCCCGCACCGGATCGAAGACGTCGCCCACGTCCTCCTGGAACGAGAGCACGAAGCTCGGGCCCAGAACGAGGCTTACCTGCTCGAAGTCGACGCTCTGCTCCGGCCCGCGGCAGAAGATCATCGAGAGGACGCAGAAGAGGTAGTCGCCGAAGTCCTCCATCTTCGGGCGCTGGTCGGTGTTGAGGATGTCCTCCTGCACCAGCGGATGGACGCCGAACCGATCGCAGAGCGCGCGGATAACCTCGACGTCATGCAGTCCGTCGACGTTGATCCAGGTCACGGTCGGCTTGTCGCGAAGCGCGAAGCACTCGTCGAGCGAGGCCATCTTCCACTCGCGGACATGACCCGGGTCGTAGTCGAGGATCGAGATGACCACGTCCTCGCGCCGCTTCTCGCCGATGTGAACGAGGGTCCCCGGCGGCATCCCGGACTTCTGTGAGCGGCGCTTCTCCGTGAGGTGACGTCGCCGGGTTCGCTTTCGCCCCACCCCCATCAGCCGAGCCCCAGGAGGTTGCGGACCTCGCCGCTCGGAGGCGCGCCGCCCGCGCGCGCCACGTAGAGCTCGCGCCGCTTCGGGTTGACGAAGTAGGAGAGCAGCACCAGCGCGCCGAAGCGATCGGTCAGCTCGGTCCCGGCGATGAGGAAGCCGGCGCGGAGCTTCGGGATGATCACTCGGGTGTTGTCGACGACATGACGGCTCGTCACGACCTGAAAGCCGTCCGCGGTCAGACGCGCGAGGATGTGACGAAGGAGCGCGGAGTAGACGCCCTTGCCCTGATGCTCCGGCAGGATGCCCGAGTTGATCATGTAGTAGCTCTCGCGGCTCTGCTGGAGGCCGAAGGACCAGCCGACGAACTCTTCGTCGAGATAGACGGCGTGCGAGAGGCTGTAGACGCCGGCCATCCTCGCGCTGAGCATGGTCGACGCCTCGATCTCCTCCGCGCTCAAGAGGCGCGCGGTGTCGACCGCCCAGGTGTTCGAGAAGACGCGCGCCTGATGCTCGCGCATCTTGGGCATGAGCTCCGCCCACGGCATCTCGCGCGCGATGTAGGCACCGACCAAGGGAAGGTCCATCTCGGCTCCTCTCCTCGCCATAACTGGAGGCGAGGCGTGGAGAGTACCGAGCTTCGGATCGATCGGAAAGGGGCTCGCACGGCCGTCCGCGATGGCGGGCGCTTCAACGGAGAAGCAAGAGCTTCCGCTCGCCGCGCGCGCCTCCGTTCTCGAGTCGTTCGAGATAGACGCCGGTGGGGACCGGGCGCCCCGCGTCGTCGCGGCCATCCCACAGCAGCGAGTGCCTCCCCGCGGAGCGCATGCCGTCGACGAGCGAGCGCACGCGTCGGCCCGTCGGATCGAAGATCGTGAGCCGGGTCGGTCCCGCGGTGGCGAGGTGGAGCTCGATCCGCGTCTCCGGTCGCGCGGGGTTCGGTCGATTCGCGATCCCGAGCGCCGCGCCCGCGATCTCCGGCGCCGCCGTCGGGTTCGGGATCGCGCGAAGCACCGCCTCGTACGCGTCGATGAAGCCCCAGCCGTAGGTGTTGTCCTCGCCGGGCGTGCCCTCATCGCGAGCCGTCTCCATCAGGATGCGCTTCACGTCGTCGACTGGAAGATCGGGGTTCGCCTCGCGCATCAACGCGACCACGCCGGCGACGTGCGGCCCGCCCATCGCGGTGCCGGAGTAGATGCCGTAGCTGTTTCCCGGCAGCGAGGAGTAGATGTCGACGCCCGGAGCCGAGAGCTCGGGCTTGATCTTTCGCTCCGGTGGAACGGCGCATCCGCTCGGGCCGCGGCTCGAGAAGCTCGCGATGGCGTAGGGGAACGTGATGTCGTGCGTGCAATCGACCACGCCGACCGAGAAGGAGCTGTAGAACGTCGCCGCGCGATCGGCGGGGGAGCGGATGGTGCCGGGGGCGGGACCATCGCCCCCGGCCGAGAAGAGGACCACCACACCGCTCGCCTCGCAGCCGTCGATCGCGAGCGACCAGCGCGCATCGCAGTCGGAGTAGCCGAGCGCCTCGTTCACGCCCCACGAGTTCTGCACCACGTCGGGCACGTCGTCGATCGTGCCCGCATCGCCGTCGGGATCGGCCAGCCACTGGAAGCAGTCGAGGATGTCGTTGTTGAAGGCG
>CAZZAH010000362.1:0-3021 GCA_964652115.1 uncultured bacterium
CGCCGGTCGGCTCGCTCTGTCATGAGGGCGTCGAGTATCCGATCCAGGGCGGACAAGCCGGGCCGGTGGCTCGCGACTACTACAAGCTTCTGACCGACATCCAGTTCGGTCGCGAGGTCGACCGCTGGGGCTGGATGCGGATCGTCTAAGGGGCTCTGCGCGGGCGCTCGACCTATCTATCGATCGAGCGCTTCCGCTTTGATGGCTACTCGGCGCGCTCCAGTCGGAAGAGACGTCCCTGACGGTTCAGGGTGAGAGCATCGAACGCGCCCTCGACGCCACCCACCGGCTGCACGCCGGTTGGCGTGACGCTGCTCGAAGCGGAGTCGGGTGAAGCAGCGCGGGCGCCGAACTCGAAACTCCATCCGCTCTCGCCGATCGCGCTGAAGGTCGTCCCTCCGCTGTGCTTCAGACCGAAGATCTGCCCGCGCGAGGTCGTGGCCTTGAGCCGCCCCGCCTTCCCGTTCGTCACCGTGACGCTCAGTCCAGGCTCGACCCTGTAGGTGCCGACGCAGCGCGCCGCCAGAGCGGGATCGACACTCATGTCGTCGTCGTGCGCGCGATGCGGCAAGGCGAGATAACGCGCCGCCTCCTCCTGAGTCGTCGGGTCGTCGCTCTGCTCGAGCGCGCGGCGATAGTGCGTGAGCGCGACGTCGCGTCGTCCCTCCAGGTCGGCGATCATTCCCAGTCCTAGCTCGCATCGGCCGGCGACCGGATCGTCGATCGGCCAGACGCTGAGCCGATCGCGCAGGGCCTGAAGCTCATGCTTAGCGAGCTCGAGCCGCCCCGCCTGCAGGTGCCAAAGCGCCCGATCCGCTCGACCGCGCTGCGAGCGAGGGGCGCGAACGAGGTAGTCGTTGAGCACTGCTTCGGCGCTGTCCGCTTCACCGATGTTGTGAAAGCTCCGCGCGCGGGAGAGCAAACCTTGTAAGCGAAAGTCGTCGGTCCAGCGGAGAATCTTGTACGCCGGATCCAACAGCAGGCTGTCGGGACGCGCGTCGGTGACGAAGCGGAAAGGTGTTTCGGCTCCGCGTGAATCGAGGATCTCGGTCTTCGCGGCTTGGCCCGCGCGCGCGGCAACGACCTCCAGCCTGACGCGATAGACTTCGCCGACCTGCTTCACCCTTCCGGCGACCTCGTAACGTCCGCCCATGGTCGGCGTGACGACGTACTCGAGCGTGAGCTCCGGCGCACCGCGTCGCTCGAACCACTGCTCGAAGAACCAGCCGAGGTCGCGGCCGGAGCTCTTCTCCCAGAGTCGACGAAGATCCCCGAGCGTCATCCCGCGCCGACCGTAGCTCGCGAGCGCCGCGCGCAGGCCGTCGAGGAACGCGTCGTCGCCGATCTCCTCGCGAAGCATCTGGTAGGCGAAGAAGCCTTTCACGTCGGCGAGGTCGTGGAGCGCCGCCGCTTGATCCGAGCCGGCCGCGAGCGCGCTCAGGGGCAGGTCCCTCTCAGACCCATCGCCGAAGCGCCGGAAGTACATCTCGGCCGATTGGCGATAGTCCGGAAATCCTCGGCGGAGGAAGCGGCGCATCGACGCCTCGCCCGCGATCTCCTGCACGCAGAGGACGGCGGTCATCTGCGCCAAGCCCTCGTCGAGGATCGCTCCTTTGCCCGAGACCCAGTTGCCCCACCAGCTGTGCCCGATCTCGTGGCCCAGGAGCGGCAACGGAAACTCGGCGTCGGGCAGGCCCCCGGCGGGAAAGAGGTTCATCCCCTGCTCGCTCGAGCCGCCGAGTGTGCCGACCGCATCCGAAGGGAGCTCGACCACCGCATAGCTGTCGAAGGGATAGAAGCCGTAGAGCTTCTGCAGGAAGCCGAGGATTCGCGAGCAGCTCTCGATGTAGAGGTCCGCCTTCGCGTCGCCGCCTTGCAGAAAGAAGACGCCGACCTCGATGCCGTTGACGTTCTCGCTTCGGTGGAAGTACTGCGCGGCGGCGAAGGAGAAGTCGAGCGGCGTGCGCACCTCGAAGGTCTGTCGACTGCGCTCGCCTTCTTCGACGGCCGAGATGGGCCGTCCGCTGCTCGCGACGGTCACGCCCTTCGGAACGACATAGCAAAGTTGTCCGCGCGACTTCGAGCTCTCGCTTCTGACACGCGGGTACCAGTCGGTCACCCAGCTGGCGAACGAGCCTTCGGGGCCGATGCCGACCTGCGAGTAACCCTGCTCGCGCGCCTCGTTGAAGAGCTCGCCCGCGTAGTCGAGCGTGAGCTCGAGCGAGTCGCCCTCCATGTGCGGGAGCGGCACCACGATGAACTCCGCTCGCCGCGTGAACGGCAGCCTCGTGCCGTCGCCCCCTTCGATCGAGTGGACCTCGAGCCCGCGATTGAGCTGAAGCACGACGTTGTCCGCACCCTCGGGCTTCACTCCGACGACGAGCCGCGCACGCGCGTCGAGGCGATGCTCCGCAGGGAAGAGCTCCATCACGAGATCGGTGAAGCGGCCCTCGGAGTAGCGGCATTCGCGATCCGCGACGATTTGCCATCCTGTCGGGCCGTCGACGAAGTCGCGCGTGCGCCAGCTGTAGTCGGCCTGAACGCGGTCGTGCTCGCTCGCCCGGATCTCTTCGGACACGACCGTCCGCGCGGTGTCGCCATGCATGGTGATCGCGCTCAGGCGTTCGACGCAGGTCAGGCTGTCCAGGCCGAAGTAGGCCTCATAACGCGCGCGCATGTCCCGGAGGAGAAGCGAGTCGGGGGCGAAGTTCGCGAGCACACGCTCCACCTCGCGAGCGCTCACCGCCTGCCCCAAGCGATCCAGCGTCGACTCGATCGCCACGCGGGCCTCGGCCGGCACCGGTCGATCGTCCGCACGCGATGCGGCCGCGGATGTTTGCGATGTGGCAACGGACGTCGCGCCGAAAGCCCAGACCGCGGCCGATGCGGCAACGGAAAGAGAACGCATCAGACATCCTCGCGCGGCGGCCAGCCGAGATCGCGGCCGATCCCGTCGAGCGCCGCTCGATCGAACAGATACCGGACCTCGTGGACGCGCGGATCGCTTCGTGCATCATCGGA
>CAZZAH010000362.1:3121-4790 GCA_964652115.1 uncultured bacterium
AAGAGCGTCGCCACGATCGCGCTGCCGGGCGGCGGTTCCGGCCGGTCGATCGGCCAAGCGACCGCGCGCACGCGCCAACGCGCTTCGAGCTGGCCCGCGAGATCCGAAGCCTGGCTCATGCTGCACTCGGCGACGTGGACCGACGCGCCTTCCAGGCGACCTGCCGGCGTGCGCCGCGCTTGGAGCAATGCCACGAGCTCCGGGAGCGAGAGGTCGTGCTTCTCGCGAGCCTCGTCGATGAACCGCTGCAGGAATTGCGCGCGGCCCTTTCCCGAGCCGCCGGCGCGAGCGGTCGTCAGTTTCGGGGCGCGGGTTCCTCGGGTCGGTGCTTGCGTGCTGACCGTTTGCCCCGTAGCCGGGCGCACGATCGTCCCCAGTGGCGCGCGCGTCTCCACGATGCCCGCCTCCGCCAGGGTGGCGTAGGCCCGCCGCACGGTGTGGAGGTTGACCGACCAGAGCCCGGCCGCTTCGCGAAGCGGCGGCAGGACCGCGCCGATCGCGATCGCGCCGGTGGCGATCCGATAGCGCAACGCCTCAGCGATCTGGTGATAGAGCGGAACGGGGCTGCGCGGATCGAGCTCGAGTCGGAAGGGTGACATGTCCGCATGTTATAGAACATGCGAACATGGCGTCAAGCCTCGTCGTGTCGACGGTCGCGCCGGAGGTGGACGCCTGAGTACTCGAGCCGGAAGCCGAGCCCCTCGTAGAGTGCGCGCGCGTTGGTGTTGGTGTCACGCACGGTGAGGGCGACCTGGGGCAGGCCGCGCTCTTCCAGCGCCCAATGCAGCGCGTGAAGGAGTAGCGCCCGACCGACACCTCGGCCGCGCGACTCGGGCCTGACGCCAACGAAACGAACCAGCGCCTCCGGCGGATCGACCTCGGTTGACGTGGCGAGGTAACCGGCCAATCGCTCCTCTTCGATCACCGCGAAGACGCGGCGCTCCTCCGACCGGCTGTCGAGGAGCTCCCGCCCGGTCGTCTCCTCGGGGAAGAGCGACCGGTGCAAGGACAGCAGCTCGGGTTCGTGTCGTTCCTCGAGGTGCGTCACCGGCGGCGCGTCGATCAAGGAGGTCAACGACAGCGGCGGCTTCGCAAGATACACATGCGTGCGCTTGGGATCCTCGAATCCGCGGTCTTGCAGGAGCTGCACCGCGCGCGCCGCCGCCTCGTCGGCGTAGGCATCGACGCGATCGAGCTCGCGCACGAACCAGAGCACGCGGTCGAGCAGCGACGCCGCCACCACCGACCAGAAGCCATGCTCGACCCACGGTCCCCAGAGCCACGCGCGCGAGGCCGCGAGATCGAGGTCCGCGCCGCAGACCCCGAGCAGACGGCCATCGTGGAGCGCGGTCTCCCCCTTCTCGCCGCGCGCGATGGCCAAGGTGAAGGTCGAGGCGAAGGGTGGCCGCAGACGAAGCAGTGCCTCGCGCAGCTCGGACGCCTTCTCCCCGGCATGAAGGCAACGACACGACGGATCGACATTCAGCCGCGCGACCAGCTCGGTCATCGCATCGAGGTCAACCGCGGTCGCGGCACGGGTCGTGATCTCCATCGTGATCTCTTTGCCGGTCCCTAGTTGGTCGATGCGCCGTACAACAGCTTGACCTTCCCCCATGATCTGAGCGCGGCCGGAACCGGGACGTCCGGCTCAAAGCGGACACCTATGCCC
>CAZZAH010000363.1:0-2231 GCA_964652115.1 uncultured bacterium
GGCAGCTCACACTTTCGCGCGGACACGATGCGGCAGAGGTTTCGATATCCGATGCTGTCGCGAGCGAGCAGCACGAGACGATCGGCGTGCGGATCGGTGATCGGACCATCGCTCAGCTCGACGCCGCAGATCGGTCGTATCCCGCTTCGACGACAGAGGTCGTGAAAGCGCGGTAGGCCGGCCAAGGTCTCACGGTCGGTCAGCGCGAGCGCGGGGTAGCCGAGGTTGACCGCGTGAGCGACCAGCTCTTCGACCGAGGCGGTGCCGCAGCCGATCGAGTAGTGGCTCTTGACGTGGATGGGGATGACCACGGACCGTGACCTCTCGCGCGACCGAGGTCGGCGCTTCCTTCTGCGATGCCTGTCGGCACGCGATGCATCGAGCTTCCGCCTGCGGGATGGCGTGCGGTTCGGAAGCGCAACTCATGTGCCCTTGAGTGAAGGGCGAAGTCGATCGCCGGAAGGCACGCTGCGGCGCTCTCGCGAGGGGCGGCATGGGCACGTGCTTGTAAACTCTTCCGCGTCCTTGTAACTCCTACAGGTTGAGCGGCAAATTCGCGTTTGTTCCGGAGCTAGACGCGCGTAACATCGTGGGCACCTCAATGACCTGGGCCTTCGCCGAGCGGCCCTCGAACGACGCGCACCCGCGCCGACGCCCAAAGCAAGGGAGGACCCCGGCGTGCTCACGCACCACTTGCCCATTCCCCATCGCACTCGCGCGATCGTTCGCGCGTTGCTCGCTCTGCTCGTTCTTTCCTGCTTCGCGACCGCGCGGAGCCTGGCGCAAGGCTGTCCCGGATGCGTCGCGCTCGACGATCCCTCCGGAGCGCCGCATCATGGCTTCCCGCTCGGCCTCTATCCCGGCGGAACGAACGCGCCGCCCGCGGCCCACTTTGCGCTCGCGATGGACGCCGCCTCGCGCGTGGTCACGCGCGACACCGCCGGCAATCCCTCGTCGAGCGGCTACATCGGTTGGATCTCGATCGGCATGTCGAACACGACACAGGAGTTCTCGACCTTCGAGCTTCAAGAGGACGGCCGCATCGGGCGCAATCCACGTCTGATCCTGGTCGATTGCGCGTACCCGGGAAAGAGCGCCGACCTCATCAAGAACCCGGCGGAGCCTTACTGGAGCATCGTTGCGAGCAAGATCGCCGCGGCCGGGCTCGATCCCGATCAGATCCAGGTGGCGTGGCTCAAGGAAGCGGAAGGCACCGTCCCGGACACGAGCTTCACGCTTCATGCCGACACCCTGCAGGCGCACCTTCGCGTGATCGTGCGGCATCTGCGAGATGTCTTCCCGAAGCTCGAGCTCTGCTACATCGCGAGCCGCACCTACGGCGGCTACAACACGAACCCGGCGCGCAGCGAACCGCTGAGCTACGAGACCGGCTTCGCCGTGCGCGGACTGATCGAGGAGCAGATGTCGGGTAGTGCGCTCCTGAACGCCGATCCCGACGTCGGTCCGGTGGAGTCGCCGGTGCTGCTCTGGGGGCCGTACATCTGGACGAATGGAGTTATCCCGCGTTCGAGCGATGGGCTCGTCTGGACGTCCGGTGGAACGGGCGACGTCGAGGGGGACGGCATCCATCCCTCGGCGAACGGCGAGCTCAAGGTCGCGAACATGATCCGGCTCTTCTTCAACGTGGAGCCGACCGCGGGCCTGTGGCGCATGCCGGCGGTCCATGAGCAGCAGATCGGAATCGCCGCCACCTTCGACGCGTTCGTCGACGACTCGCATCCGTTCGACAATTACGGCACGCGTCAGACGCTCGCCTGGTCGAACCCATCGATCCGAAGCTACATGCTCTTCGACCTTCGCGCGGTCGCGACGGGAAGCCCCTTTCACGCCAAGCTGAGCCTGCGCGTGACGGCCGATGGCGACATGGCGGGCGTCGAGGTGGTCGCCCTGAACGACACGACCTGGAACGAGCTTACGATCAACGCGACGAACGCGCCGCAGTTCAGTGGGCCTTTGCTCGGGACGATCCCGCTTGCGGGTCGCGGCAGTGCGATGTCGCTCGATGTCACGCAGGCGGTGGTCGCGTCGCTCAACGCGGGGCGGCGAAAGCTCTGCCTCGGGCTTCGTGCGCGGAGTGGTCCGGCGTTGCTGCAGGAGGTCGGGAGTCGTGAATCGTCCGACGTGCCCCGCCTGATCATCGGCAGGGTTGTACAGACGAGCAGCGTCGACGCGGAGGAACCATCGGCGCTCCTTCGCGTGTCGCCGAGCTC
>CAZZAH010000363.1:2331-4784 GCA_964652115.1 uncultured bacterium
GCGTCGGAGTGCGGCCCCGCGATCTCCCGACATCCCGGCAGGTCGGTCGCCACGAAGGCGCGACGATGCGCCGTCGCCTCGAGCAGTGCGTAGGGCTGTCCTTCGAAGTGACTCGCGAGAACGAGCAGCGCGCAGCGATCGATGTAGGGCCCCGGGTCGTCGATGAAGCCCAAGAAGTCGACGCGATCGGCGAGGCCGAAGCGTCGTGCCACCTCCTTCGCCACGTCCACGTCGCCGCCGCCGATCCAGCGCAGGCGTCCAGACCAGCCGAGATCGACGAGCATGTGTATAGAAGCGAGCAACGTCGCCGCGTCCTTCTGCGGACGAATCGCCTGAATCGCGAGGAGGTCTTCGCCCTCGCAATCGACCACCGACGCGGGTAGGTCGACGCAGTTGCCGATCGACACCAATTCCGCGTGGAGCGGCCGACATGCGGCGACGATCCCTGCCCCTAGACCTTCGCTTACGGCGATCTGCTTCGGCGCGCAGATCGCGTTCATCGCGAAGAGCGCCGCGCGAGAGACCGACGGGGGGTTGTGCCATTGCATGACCCGGAGGGCGTTCGGCGCGAGCGCGCGAAGGGCGAACATCGATGCGGCGTGAAAGTGCAGGTGAACGACATCGGGACGCGCGGCGCGAAGTAGATCACGCAGGTCGCTCAGGTAGGCGCGGCGAGGTCCCCAAGGCCTCTTGAGCAGGGTCAGCTTCCAGCCCGCGTCGCGTAGCTCCTGGTGCCAGGCGCGCGGCTGATCGGAGGTCGGCAGGCCGAGCCAAGTCGTCCATCCGCGCGCGTGAGCGCTCCGCGCGAGAGTAATGAGCTGGCGCGTGAACTGGCCCGGCGGATGGGGCGAGTACTCCGCCAAGTGCACGAGGGTGCGGCCGCGAACGCCGGAAGACAAGTTGGAGTGACCTCCCAATCCCGTGCTGCCGCGCTCGTGGCTCAAGCCGTTCGATCCGCGCGACGTCGATCGAACCAGCATAGACATCCGGCGGAAGCGAACGCGACCCACGGCAACGCGGGAACACCGAAGCGTGGATGTGAGGCCGGCCCCGGCGCGAGCACGAGCGCTGCCACCGCGAGGACGCAAGCCGCGGCCACGACCATGCGGCCCGTCTTCACGAAGCCGAACACTCCCGCGAGCCCGAGCACCCACACCAGCAGACTGACGAGGCCCCAAGGCGCGACCGTGATCGCGGCGCCCCACTTCCCTTGAAGGTAGTGGCGCGCGCCTCTGAGCAAACCTTCCGAGTGGATCACCGCCTTCGTGCCGCGCGCACCGGTCGTCACTCCCCAGATCTCCAACAAGCCCGAGACGTCGGGCAGGAGATTCAGCGCGCTGTCCTTCAGGTGCAAGGCCGCATACCTCCCCGGATGACGGCCGATGATCTCGAACGCGGCACGCCTCGCCTTCTTCAAGCCCGACCAATCTCTCGCCGAATCCGCCGATGCCATGTAGGTGTCGACGAGCTCGCGCCTCACGTCGTCTTCCGAAACGCCTCTCACGTTTGCCTCGACCGCCGCAGCGTTGTAGGCGAGGAGGTTGTAGTCCCCCATCGACGAGAGGATGTACTCACCGGTGATGCGCTCATTGCGCACGAGCCACGGTCCCACGATCGCGACGAGAACCGCGAGGCACGCGAGGCCGTGTCGCCACGCGCTTCGTGACCTTCGCATGCCGATCGCGACCAACAGCACGTGAAGCGGAAGAAGCACGACTCCGATCGGGCGCGTCAACATCGCGAGTGCAAGGAGGGCGCCGCTCGCGACACCATCGACGAGGGCTCCGCGTCGCGCGTAGCGAAGGCCGAAGAGCATCTGCCCGGCGACAAACAGCGTGAACAGCGTGTCGGTCATGATGAAGGCCGAGGAGACCGCGGAGCTGATCCCCACCGCGTAGCCTGTGGCGGCGAGAAGCGCCGCGCGTGTTCCACACGCCTCCCGCGCCGCGACGTAGACCATCGCGAGCACCGCGAGGTCGAGCAGGAGCTGGAGCGGCAGCGTCTGGCCATAGCCGTCACGCTTTGCCCCGATCGCGGCCAGCATCGCCGAATAGACGGGCGTCCGCGCGACCGATGGAGCGCGATGTCCACCCGCGTCGAAGGAGAGGCCCTGACCAGACGCGATGCTCTCCGCGAGAACCAGATATCCCTCGCTATCCGCGCGAAGCGACCGCTCGGGGTGGAGCAGCGCGGGCACCATCACGCAGAGCCTTAGCAAGACGGCCACGGCCATGATGGCGATCAAGCGCCACGCGTGCGCGCTGATCGCTCTCGAACGAATCCTGTGCGCGGCCGCTTGCATCGGGGAAAGCTATCCCCGAGACCCACTGCTGTCCATCCGCCAGGCGCTTCAGGTCACTTGACCGACACGAGGAGAGGCTGCCCGATCTCGACGATGTAGGTGGCGAGCTCCGCCGCGGGAACGTCACCCACGTTTCTCGCCGCATGAACTG
>CAZZAH010000364.1:0-4778 GCA_964652115.1 uncultured bacterium
GTCACCGGCCCGAAGATCTCGACGTTCACCAGCTCGTGCTCATCGGCGTCGACCTCGAAGAAGGTCGGCTGGATCCAGAAGCCCTTGGTCTTCGAGAACTCGCCGCCCCAGAGCGTGGTGACCTTGGAGTCCTTGAGCCCGCGCTCGATGAAGCCGGTGATGTCGTTGTAGGCCGATTCGTTGATCACCGGGCCCATGTCGGTCGAGCGCTCGAGCGGATTGCCGACCTTGAAGGCCTGCATCTGCTCCTTGATCGCCGCCTTGAGGTCGGGCCAGATCTTCTTGTGCGGAAGGACCAGGCTGTTGGCGGAGCACTTCTGACCCGAGCGTCCGAAGGCGCCCGAGACGATGCAGGCCGCCGCGTCCCAGACGTCCGCCACCTTGTCGACGTACATGAAGTCCTTGCCGCCGGTCTCCGCCACGAAACGCGGGAAGTGCGGCCGGCGAAGCTCCTTGTTATACAGAACCGAGCCGATGTCGAGCGCCGTGTCATAGCCACCGGTGAAGTTTAACGCGGAGAGCTCCCGATGGTGCAGCACCGGCGGCATGACCACCGCGCCCGAGCCGGTGATCATGTTAATCACGCCGGGAGGGAAGCCGGCGTCGGCGATCGCCTTCATCAGCATCCACGAGGTCATCGGCGCGTCGGACGAAGGCTTCCACACCACCGTATTTCCGCAGATCGCCATCACCGTCGGCAGGTTGTAGCCGATCGCGATCGGGAAGTTGAACGGGGTGATGGCGCTGGTGAAGCCCTTCAGCGGACGAAGGTTCATCAGGTTCGTCTCGGAGGGACCGTCGCCCATCTGCGTCTGTGAAAGCTCGAGCATCCAGTAGGAGTTGAACCGGATGAAGTCCATCATCTCGGCCCACTCGACCGCGACCTCGTTGCCGATGTAACCGCATTCCTTGGCAGCGACCGCCATGAACTCATAGCGCCGCTCGAAGAGGATCCACTCTAGGTCGCGGAATTTTTCCAGACGCGACTCGAGTGGGAGCTTCGCCCACGCCTCCTTGGCGCCGAGGGCCGCCTCGACCGCCATCTCCGCTTGCTCCTTCGTCGCCTTCTGCGCCATGCAGAAGACCTCGCCGGTCGCGGGGTCGAGCGATTTGATCTTGTCGTTGGAGCGAATCTCCTGGCCGCCGATCCACATCGGCACCTCGAATCCCGTCGGGATCTTGGCTGCCGCGTCCGCGAAGGCCGCCCACGCCGCATCATCGGTGCGATAGAGGGGCCAGTCGACGTTCTCGGGCTTGCGGATCGAAATGTTCATGCTCATACAGGCTCCTTTCACCGGGGAGCGCGATTCGCGCTCTTCGCGGCTCATCCTAGTCGCGCCCACGAAGGCCCACAACCCCGCGGGACGCGCGGAACGGCGGTTTTGGCGGCGCGCGCGAGCTATCGGAGCCGAAGGAGCGACGTGGTCAGGACGCGACGCGTGGTCGTCGCGCGGAGGAGGTAGACCCCCGCCGGCAGCGCATGGCCGAGCTCGTCCCGGCCGTCCCACACCACCGATGCCGCCGCGCTCTCGCTCGATTCGATCGAGCGGACGAGACGGCCGCCGGCGTCGAAGATGCGCAGGTTCGTCAGTCGCTCCGCATCCGGGTCGACGAGGGCGAGCCGCACCGGTCCGCGACTCGGGTTGGGGCTCGCGAGAAGCTCCCGGCCCTCCGGCGCGAGCTCCGATGCGACCGCGACGCTGGCGCAGCCGACACCGAACGCGCCGATCCGCCCGCAGCCGGGCGCGTCCAGCAAGGGCGAGGTGTCCTGAAGCTCGTAGTGACGATCGAGCCTCGAGCAGAAGCGCGGATCGAGCGAGACGTTGCCGTTCTTGCCTTCTTGCCCCTCGAGGCATCCGGTGTAGTCGCCGCCCGAATTCGCATAGATCGAGCAGCATTCCAAGCTCGGGCGGTTGTCAGGCGCCAGGCCGATGCACTCGAGCGCGGCGCCGCCCTGCGTGAAGGCGACGACCGTGCGGTTAAGCAGCACATTCAGCGTCAAGACGTCCCACGCGCGCCGCACGCGGATCGCCGGGCCACCGTGCTGGTCGGCGATCGTGCTGCTCGCGATCGAGAGCGCGACGTCTCCGGAGAAGCCGACGGTGAAATCGACCGCGGGCGAGGGATTGCCGGCGAACAGGCAGTGATCGATATCTACGAACGCGTCGAAGGCGGCGACCGGCGGCGCGAGGTTGTCGACGAAGCGGCAGCCGTGAAAGAGCGTCGCCTGCGGATAGAAGAGGTAGTAGCAGTCGACCACCGCCGAGCCGGTCGGCGTGCCATTGCCGGTGAAGACGCAGTCCTCGAACACCATCGCGACCGAGGATGCCACCTGGTCGAGATTGCCCAGGAACTCGCATCCGTGGAAGGTGAAGGTCCCTTCGATGTCGCCGAAGAGGAGCCCTTCGCCATGGCGAAAGACGCATTGATCGAACTGGTAGCTCGTGCCGCCGATGGCGAGCGCCACTTGGCGGCAGGAGTCGAAGGCGCAGCCGGTGAACTGAAGCGCGCTCTTCTTGGCGTCGCAGCCGTTCGCGCGGAGGAATCCGATCGACTCGAAGCTCGGGGCGGACCCGCCGCTGAAGCCGATCGGCCCGTAGCCGCAGTCGATCTTGCAGGCCTCGGCCGATCCGGCGCGCGAACGAATCAGCACGCTCTTCCCGTTGAGCGCGAGGTTGGCGTTTCCGGGACCGGCGAAGAGACCGTCCTGGAGCTCGATCACGTCGCCTGATTGGGCCTGATTCCACGCGGCCTGGATGTTCGGATAGACCCCGAAGCCATCGGGCCAGACCCGCCGGATGGCCGCTTCGGCTGACGAGGTATGGAGGAGGCCTAAGCCAAGCACGCCGAGGGCGATGCCTCGGATCAGCCGGCCCAAGCCCGGTTCGGCGCTGCGCCGGACGGCGCGAGGGGAGCGGTGCGTGTCCTTCGGAATGGGCATCGAGTCCTCCGGCAGGGATGTGGCTTGCGTGCTTGAAAGCCTACAGGCCCACGCCCTCCGGCAGCAAATGCCCTGGCGTGGCGTCCGGGTGTCGCTTCCTCTACCATCGGAACAACTTTGGTCCGTAGGGGAGGGCGTGTGGGGGAAGAGGAGAGGCCGATCGGTTCGGGAGACGCGCGCGAGGAGGTCGATCCGTTCACCACGCCTCGCCGCGCCAGCATTCGGCTCGATCAGTTCCTCAAGTGGCAGGGGCTTGCCGACACCGGTGGACAGGCGAAGCTCCGCATTCAGTCGGGCGATGTGCGCGTCAACGGCTCTCTGGAGCTACGGCGGGGACGAACGCTCTATCCCCGCGACGTGGTCGAGATCGACGGGCAAAGCGTCGAGGTCCCGCCGCTGGAGTGAGCGCGGGCCGCTACTGACCGCCGACGATGAGCGGTAACCCTTCCTTGCCGGCGCCCACCACCACCACCTTGGCGTTGGCCGACTTCGCGAGCTCGAGCGTCGCCTCGATCCCCTTCCACCGAAGGACGTTGTCGTTCAAGCCGGTGGCGATCGTGCGCTGGAAGTCGGCGATGCCGGTCGCCTCGATCCGCTTCCGCTCCGCCTCCTGCGTTTCCTTCTCGAGCACGAATTGCATCCGCTGGCTCGCCTGCTCCGCCTGGAGCTTCTCCTCGATCGCGGCGGCCAGACCCTGCGGCAGCGTGAGCTGCCGGAGCGGCGTCGACTCGATGATGATGCCGCGCGGCGCCACCAACTTCTCCAGATCGACCGTGATGAGCTGCGCGAGCGCCTCCCGCTCCGAGGTGTAGAGCGCCCGCGCCTCATACGATGCGGTCACGCCGCGCGTCACCGAGCGAAACTGCGGCTCGATCAGGATCGAGATGTAGTCGGGCCCGACCTCCCGATAGACCATCGGCGCCCGCTCCGGGTCGAGGTGGAAGAGGAGGCTGATGTCGATCGTCATCGACAGCCCCTCCTTCGAGGGGACGTCCATCGTCTCCTTCACCTCCTGTGTCTTGATCGACATGGTCACGACGTTGGCGAAGGGGTTGACGAGGTGAATGCCCGACTTGAGCGAGGTCGGGCTGACCGTCCCGAAGAGATCGATCACGCCGACGTTGCCGGCCGGGATGACGCGCACCCACTGACCGAGCGCGACGATCGAGAGGGCGACCCCGAAGAGGGTGAACATCGCTGCCCCGCCCGCTCGTCCCTTGCTCTGCGATTGGCGGATCGTGCGCGCGACGAGAAAGGCGGCGATCGCCGCGAAGAGCGAGAGAATGAATGGCATGGCGAGTCCTCCGTGACCTGGGCGAGGCGGGTACTTCTACGGTTTCGGCCCCGCTGGGCGATCCCTGAATTGGCCGCGGAGGAGAATGCACCGCGTCCGCGCGAAAGGCGAGGGGGGAATTGGCCTCGCGCGGGCCCCACGCGAGGCCCGCGCGTCACGGCGGCAAGCTTCGCCTAACGCGCGGGCGAGAGCTCCACCATCGGGGTTGCCTCCGCGACGAGGACGCGCCCGTCCCGCCGGAGCAGCGAAGTACGCGTGATGCGGAGCTTGGCCTGCTCCTCGGGGCCGAGCAGGAAGAGTCGCTCGAGCACGACCTTCGGGTTCGCCACCTGACCGTCCGTGCGCGCGAGGTGAAGCTCGAGGAGTAGCTCCTGCTGTCGGGTGGGATCGTCGTCCGAGAGCTGCATCGACTCGATCGCGCGCCGCAAGTCGACCATTCGCGGCGCCGTCTCCTCGGGCTTCCGCATCGTGCGCCGATCGCGGCCGACGGCGGAACGGTTCCTGCGACCTCGCGCGCGAGTCGGGCCGGCTTCCGCGACAGGG
>CAZZAH010000365.1:0-4775 GCA_964652115.1 uncultured bacterium
CACGACGAAGGTGTCAGGCGCCTGCTGCTTCAGGACGCGCGTCGCGTCGGTGCCGCGCATGCCGGGCAGATCGATGTCCATCAGGACGAGACGACTCCCTCCGCTCGGCCAGAGCGCGTCGGTCAGGCGAGGCAGCGCTTCGACCGCCGAGCCGAAGCTCGCCACCAGATGGAAGTCGGCATCGAGGCGAAGCAGCTGGCCGAGGCTGTCCCGATAACGTGGGTCATCCTCGACCACGGCCACATGGATCATTTCGCGCGCGACCTTCATGGCTTCAGCATCCCCGAATCGCGCGGCGCGCGCCTTCGCATGCTCATGCGAGAGACACGACGCGAGTCGGGCCGGAAGAGCACCTCCATCCGTGTGCCTCCGCCCTGCGGTACCGTCCAGACGACGCGGGCGCCGATCGAGCGGCAACGTTCGCGGAGATTGAGCAGGCCATAGCCCGAGCCCTTCACCTGCGTGTCGTCGATGCCGGCGCCGTCGTCTTCGACCCAAAGCAGCCATTGGTCCTCGCGCGCGAGCATGCCGAGCTCGATGCGGCGCGCGCCGGCGTGACGAACCGCGTTGTGCACCGCTTCGAGTGCCACCGCGCGGAGCTCGCGCTGCACCTCGGGTGACATCCGTTGCTCCGGCCAACGCTCCGGCAGCGCGAGCGCGAGGCGACCATCCGGCACCAGGCGTCGTGCGCCCGCGGCCAAGCGCGCGGCGAAGGAATCCGAGGTGTCGTTCGCCTCGCGCAGCGAACGGACGATGTCGCCGAGCGACGCGCCGAGCTCACTCGCCGTCTCCGAGATGCGGGAGGCGAGCTCGCGTCGTTCCGCCTCCTCCACTCGCTCGTCGGACGCGAGCCCGGCGAGGATGCCGATGCTACCGAGCCCCGAGCCGACCTCGTCATGCAGATCCATCGCGATCCGCACGCGCTGCCGCTCGAGTCGAAGCAGCACCGCCACGCGCAGCCGGTGCGCCGCGTAAAGCGCCGCCGCGATCAAGGCAGCGAAGAGCGCGATCGCCCACGCCTCCTGCCACCAAGGTCTCGCGACCGAGAAGCGGATTGTGCGCGGCATCTCGCTCCAATGCTCCCCGTCGAGCGACGCGCGCACCGACGCCGTGTACGCACCGGGCGAGAGATCGACGAAGCGGAAGACCGGCTCCTCCGACTCCTGCCACGCGGCATCGGGACGAAGGCGTGCTTGAAAGCGAAGCCGCTCGCGATCGCGGAAGGTGAGCGCGGCGAAGTGAAGCTCGAGGCGATTGCGCCGCCAGGGCAGACGTATCTCCTGATCGGGCGGCAAGCGCTGCCCGTCGACGCGCACATCGACCAGCTGCACCGGCGGTGGCGAGATGACCGCGTGCCGCGCCTCGGGCGGCACCTCAACCAGGCCCGCCAAGGTCGCGAGCCAGAGATGACCATCGGGGTCCTCGTGCAGATCGGCCGCCTGCTGCGTCGGCAGTCCTTGCCACGACGACAGACGCTCCAACACCTCCCATCCATCCGGCAGATCGAGCCGCGGCATGACGCGCGCGAGCGTGCCCGCGCACAGGAGCCAGACGCCGCCTGAAGGGGAGTGCACCATTCCATAGACGCGCAGCGAGCCGAGCGTGCGGTTGCCCGGCAGCGGCTCCCATCTCGCATCGTGAAAGCGGAAGACGCCCGTGTTGGCGGTGCTCGTCCAGATCTCGCCGTCGTCGACCTCGAGGAGCTCGGTGCCCTGCTGCGAGTCGGGGAAGATCGCGTGGTCCCAACGCACCGGTAGTCCGCGCACGAGCGAGTCGGCGTTACACCACCAGATCTCGTCGCCACGCCAGAGCCAGAGGCGGCCGCGTGAGTCCTCGAGCACGGCATCGAGCCACGACTCGGTCCAGCCTTGATTCCACGCGGCGGGTGGCGCGCCTGCGACCGGCTTCGGCGCGCCATCATCGAGCGGCGCGATGAAGAGACCGTCATCGGTCGAGAGCCACATCGTGGAGTCGGGACGAATCGAGGTGCCGTAGAGCCCATGGAGCTTCGCGCGCGCGAAGTGCGTCTCCTTCGAACCCTCGAAACGGACGAAGCCCTTGTCGAAGTCGGCCGCCCAGACGCGTCCACGCGCGTCGGCGCGGATGCGGCCTGAGTTCTTCTCGAGTGGGACAACGCGGCGTGGCGGACCGAGGTCGATCCGCGCGGTGCCGTTCCAGGTGATAAGCCAGATCGAGTTGCCGCTTCGCTCGAGCTTGTGCGCGTGGGTGGGCTGGGGCAGCCCGTCGTGCGAATTCCAGGTAACAGTGGCGGGCTCAGGCAGAGCCATCAAGCCGCGATAGCCTCCGATCCAGAGCGTGCCTTCGCGATCGACTAGGAGCGGGCGCCCGGTGTTGAGCTCGCCCGATGGTGCGACCACCTCGGGTGGTTGCCCCGGCGCGAAGCAGGTCACGTTTCCATCGAGCACCGCCCAGATGGCATCGCCGCGCACCGCGAGGCCGATCGCACGGAACTTCGATTGCGCGAGCTGCTCGGGTCCGCTCGGCGCGAGTCGCCACAGTCCGCCGCGCGCGGTGATGAGGACCGGCGTGCCGTCGCGCTGATGATCGACTTGCCAAAGGAACGGGATGTCGGCGACGCGACGAGGCTGGCGTCCTCGCGCCACGATGTAGAGCGCGCCGCGAGTGCCGACATAGACTGAATCGCCGAGCGTCGGCTGCACACGA
Organism: uncultured bacterium; assembly: GCA_964652115.1. Classification (GTDB taxonomy): domain Bacteria; phylum Eisenbacteria; class RBG-16-71-46; order CAIMUX01; family CAIMUX01; genus JADJQY01. The sequence continues at coordinate 2,686 of CAZZAH010000365.1, forward strand.
TAGAGCGCCGCCGGATCGAAGCTCTCGCGCGGCCAGCTTGTCCATCGGCCTTCGGGATCGCGGGAGAAGAGCGTGTCCGGCTTGACGACCCAGAGCGCACCGTCGCGCCCTAAGCAGGCGTGGATCCAATCGTCGATCGGCCTGCCGTTCGGCCCCGCGATCGGCTCGGCCCCTTCGCGCGTGATGTTCCAGAGCGGCTCGCCGTCGCCCGCCGCGATCACCTCGCCATGCGGTCCGGTGGAGAGTACCTGGATGACATGGCGGATGCGGTCGGGCTCCCACGCGCGCATCTCGCCGCCGTCGAAGCGAAAGAGGCCGCCGATGGTGCCGACCCAGATGAAGCCGTCGGCGTCCTGCGCGAGGTCGCAGGTCTCGGCCACGCGCAGGCCGTCGCGCTCGTCGAAGCGTTGGAAGAGGCGCTCGGCCGCGGAGGCGGGCGAGGCGAGGGCGGCGGCAAGCGCAACGGAGAGCATGAGGGCAAGGGCGACCGCCGCGCGCGCGCCACACGACTCGCTCGACTTTGCGCGGCACGGCCTCGACTCGATGGCTGCCATGCGGAGAACCTCTGGGCGCGCGGAGCGCCCCGGTCGCCTGCTCGACTGACGGTGGATTGCGAACCATGGTGCCAGAGCGGCGGGCGGCGAGCTACCCTCATCCCTGCCTTCCCGCGTCACCATCCAATCAGCGGCAGAAATTCGGTTCAGGCCACGCAACTCCACCCGCCGAGCGCCGGATGAGGGGTCATCGAGGCCAAGGGCACCCGCCCGCGGCGAGGCAGGAAACCAGAGCCCGGAACCCCGGGACCAACGAAAGAGAGCTCCCAAATGATGATCGAGTCCTCCGGAACGAACGTGAACCGCATGCTGGACAGCCTTGGCCTCCCCGAGAGCTTCGGCGACGCCATCGGCGCGATGATCGACGGTCAGCGCGGCGACATGGGCGGCGTGCTCCGGAACCTCTTCGATCTTCAGAGCGGTCTTCCGACCAAGGCACTCGATCAGGCGCTCAGCCAGAACGCGAATCCCGCGTTTGCTCGCGGCTTTGTTCCGCGCGGCACGGTCAACGACCAGCACCTGGCGCAGCAGGCATCGACCTATCCGCTTTCGCGTGAGGTCGGCCACAACGCGTACATCGGCCAGAAGTACAACTTCAACGTCGGCCCCTTCCAGTGCCAGGGCCGCATCACCGGCAACCAGTACGCCGGCTCCTTCAGCAAGCCGATCCAGCTTGGCAACGACAAATTCTTGTTCCACGGCAAGACGTACAACGGCCTGAACGACGTCTTCAGCGACATCCGCGACGGCAAGATCGACGGCAACGTCGGCGGCCGCATTCCGAGCTCGATGATCCCGCACTTCCCGTCGATGGCGGCGGGCGTGGCGCAGGGGAACGCGACCTCCGGCCCGAGCGATCTCGCGCAGCAGCTCATTCAGAGCATCTTCGGTCCGCAGCAGGGCGGCGCGAGCAGCGGCGCCAAGCAGGCCGGCTCGGCCAGCTCCGCGACCGGCGACACCGGCGCGGACGGCGCGAGCGACATCATGAGCGGCCCCGGCTCGCTCGAGGACAAGCTCCTGCTCCTGATGGACAAGCTCGCGAAGTTCATGGACAACCAGATCGAAGAGCAGATGAAGAAGATCGAGTCCGAGATGGCGAAGCAGAAGCAGGGCGGCCAGGCCGGTGGCAGCGGTGGCGGCGGCGGTCTCCTCGGAACGCTCGGCGGCATCGCGGGCGGCGTGGTCGGCGGACCGCTCGGTGGCATGGCCGGCTCGGCTCTCGGCAACGCGGTCGGCGGCGGCGCGAGTGGCGGCACCGGCGGCACCGGCTCGAGCAGCGAAGGCGACAAGTCGAACCTTCAGCTCCTCCAGTCCCAGCTTCAGCAGATGATCGAGCGACGCAATCAGATGTTCCAGACCATGACCCAGATGCTGAAGTCGCTCAACGACACCAGCCTCGCGATCATCCGGAATCTGAAGGCGTAACCGATCGACGAAGAGAGCTCGAGGCCCGCGCCTCGAGCGACAGAAGAGGCCGCCGGTGAGAAGCCGGGGGCCTCTTTGCTACGACCCGGGTGAGGCCGCCGCCGGAATCCC
>CAZZAH010000366.1:0-4773 GCA_964652115.1 uncultured bacterium
GTGGCGATCGTCTCCTGGCGAGCGAAGGCCACGTGCTTGTCCGCGACCGCGAAGACCTGGACGGTGGCGAGGATGCCGACCGTCAGGAGGAAGGTCGCGATCATCAGCTCGACCAGGGTGAAGCCGGCTCGACCGGTCGCGTCGACGCGACGACCGGGGGCGCGGGATCTCGTGGTTCGTGTCCGCTGGTGCATGTGTCTACCTCGGGAGCAGGGAAACTCGCTCCGAAGCCCGCGCTTCGGCCCATCGAAGTGTGCAGGAGGCGTGCCTCCTCCTCTCCATCGGCAAGAACGGTGGTCAGCGAGAGCCCAGAGTGATCGACCCGAACGAGTTGCGGCGGATCGCGCAGGAGACGGACGAGCGACCGCTGTCCGAAAAAAGCGGCGTCCTGCAAGACTCGGAGTGCGGATCGCGCGGCCGAGGCCGATACTCGTCGAAAGGGATTTCGATGCGTCGCTGCCCCCGCGCCGGGCGGATTCGATCCTTGACACCCTTTTGTTAGGGGACGTAAAGTCGCCGCGCGTTGGGATAACGTCAAGCCTCGTAGAGCGCTATCGCCCTCACGATGGATTCCGCTAGGGAAGTCGCAGGGAATGGCGACAGCCAGGCTTGGGCAGAGGTGGTCCGGCGTCCCGCCGGGTCCGAGACGCTCGCTTCGGGATGGCGCGTAGTTGGCAGAGTCGCCGGGCTCGCCAAATCCGCGCCTTGGGGGCACGTCGCCAAGGGACAATGGATGTCCACGGAGCAGTCAGGGGGGTCTTATGCTCAGCATTCGTAGTCGGATGCGCAGGCCTATTCGTTTGCAAAGGGGTCTGGTGCAAAGGGGTCTGGCGAAGCCCGCCGTCAGTTGGCTCATGCTGCTGACGGCGCTTTTGTTTGGAATCGCAGGGATGTCCCACGCAGGTACGGTGGGAAAGATCGAGGGGGTGGTGAAGGACAAGTCGACCGGCTTGCCGCTACCCAACGCGAACGTCACCCTGGTCGGGACGACCATGGGAGCGAACGCCGCCGCTCAAGGCAGCTTCTCGATCTTGAACATTCCGGGCGGCACCTACGATTTCAAAGCGAGCTTCGTCGGGTACAAGGATGTGGTGATGAGCGGGGTGCAGGTCATCCCGGACTTCACGACCACCTTGACCTTCGAGCTCGAACCGACGGTTGCCGCGATCATGGACGCGATCACGGTGGGCGCCGAAAAGCCGCTCATCCAGCGTGACATGACCGGCTCGGCCCGATTCATCGGGAGCGAGGAGCTCCAGCACCAGCCGATCCGCGGCTACCAGGAGGCGGCGAGCCTCTCGGCCGGCGTGGTGGCGGAGGGCAGACCCCTCAACGTCGGCGGCGCGCAGATCGAGGAGTCGACCAACGATCCTCGCCTCTACGTCCGCGGCGGCCGCTCGAACGAGGTGGCTTACTTCGTCGACGGCTTCTCGCAGCAGGATCCTCTGACCGGAATCTCGACCACCTCGATCAACCAGAACGCCATTGATCAGGTCGTGGTCTTGACCGGCGGCTTCGACGCGGAGTACGGCCGCATCATGTCGGGCGTGGTCAACGTCGTGACGAAGGAAGGCGGAGACAAGTACTTCGGTTCCGCCGAGGTCTTCTCCGACGCCCTCGCCGGCGATTGGATCGGCGCCAAGCGCTACGACCAGAACCTCTACGGCGCGTCGCTCGGCGGCCCCCTTCCGGGCGTGTCGGCCATGAGCTTCCTCCTCTCGGGCGAGCACCGCTGGGAGCGGGACCGCAACCCGCGACCGATCGAGAAGCTCGACATCAGCGCGGAGGAGGAGGCGACGCTCCGCTCCTTCGTCGGACGCAAGAATTTCGGCATCACCAATGACCAGATCGACAGCTACTTGAAGGACGGGATCCTGCCCAACAACAGCCTCGAGGGCTGGACCGGTCAGGGCCGCCTCGTCTGGGACATGAACCAGAACATGAAGGTCAAGCTCGGCGGCAACAGCTCGGTGGAGAACTGGCGTGAATACCGCCACTCGTACCTGATGGACCTGCGCCACGCGCCGCGCTATCAGGACACCAACCGGAGCGTCTACGGCACCTTTAGCCAGACGATCAGCCGCCAGACCTTCTTGGAGATCGCGGGAAACTACTTCTACACGGAGCGCTTCCGCGGCGACGGCATCCACTTCAAGGACCTCGCTGCTTACGGGCGGCCCGACGGTAATCCCGACTTCGATCCCTCCCTTCCGCTGTTCTTCTACGGTGATTCGACCGGCGGTCAGGGCGGGACCATTTGGGACGACTTCCTCCATCGTGAATCCGCGTATGTCGGCCTGAAGGGTGACCTTTCCTCGCAGTGGCGCGAAGGCCACACGGCCAAGCTGGGCTTGGAGTACCGTCGACACACGCTTCGACGTTATCAGCACCTATTCCCGGCAAATAATTACAAGGGGATCCCGAACGGCTACGTCGACGTCGACTTCTTCGGCTACGAGATCGATCACAGCGCCACCGTGGACGGTGACGGCGTGCCGGGCTCGACCTCGCCGAACGACGGGTCGCTCGACGGCGCCAAGCACCCGATCGACGCCAGCATCTATCTCCAGAACAAGTACGAGAAGGATGACTTCGTCGTGCGGGCGGGCCTTCGCTATGACTACCTGAACGCCAATACCGAGCGGTTGAAGAACGAAGTCCAACCGCTGGGCGAGGACAACACGACCCTCGATCCCGAGGACCTGACCGAGAGCAAGGCGTGTAACAAGCTGAGCCCGCGCCTCGGCGTCGGCTTCCCGGTGGGCGAGGGAACGCTTTTCCGGGCGAACTACGGGAAGTTCTTCCAGCAGCCGAACCTCGAGGACTTGTACGTGAGCTACAAGTTCCTCGCGCACAAGGTGAGGACCGGCGGCTACTTCTATCCCTTCGGAAATCCGAGCCTCGAGCCGGAGCAGACCACGTCCTATGAGGTCGGCCTCACGCGCCAGGTGGGCGTCGGCGCGACCTTCGACGTGAGCCTCTTCTACAAGGACGTCGAGAATCTCGTCCAGGTGCAGAGCATCACGGCGAATCCGAACTCGTATTCTTCGTTCCGGAACACCGATTTCGGCACGATCAAGGGACTCGACTTCCGCTTCGACATGCGGCGGAGCCACAACATCCAGCCGAGCGTCTTCTACACCTTGTCATGGGCGAAGGGCACCGGATCCGCTTCGCAGACCCAGCGCAACGTCGCTTGGACCGCCGGCCAACCGCCCAAGCTGACCTCGCCGCTCGACTTCGATCAGCGCCACAAGATCACGGTCAACGTCGACTATCGGAACGGCAAGGGAGAGGGTCCGATGCTGAGCGGCCGGCGGCTGCTGGAGCGCGCGGGCCTCAACATGATCCTCTCGATCGGAAGCGGCTCGCCTTATACAGCGGTGCTCCCGTACGACGAGGTGACCCTCGCGTCGGTCAACCAGCAGCTGGCGGGTCCGTTGAATTCGCGAGTTGGGCCGTGGACGATGCGGCTCGACATGAAGGTCAACCGCGAGTTCGATTTCGCGGGCCTGGGCTTCGATGCCTACGCCGTGGTCCAGAACCTCCTCAATCGGCGCAATCCTGTCAGCGTCTACTCCGTCACCGGCGATGAGATCTCGACCGGCTGGTTGGCCGAGCCCGCGGGCGAAGCCTCCTACTCGACGGGAACGGCGCGCGATGTCTACGAACTGAAGCAGCGGAACCCGAACAACTTCGATATTCCGCGCACTGTCCGATTCGGACTTCGGACGAGCTTCTAGTCGAAGCGCGCCCAACCCAAGGATCGAGGAATTCGCGGGCAGGAAGCCCGCTTCGACATGGAGGTGCTATGCACTCGCGTATCAAGGGGCACTGGAGAATGAAAGGGCTGCTCGGCCTGGCCGCGGCGTGCGCGCTCGCCGGCGGGGTCAATGCCGCGACCTATTCCGGTCGCTATGCTCCGATGCCGCAGATCATCGACAACAATACGTCGGTCGACGTAAACAACATTTCGATGTTCGTGACCAACCACGGCTCGATCGCGTACGACCTGCCGAACAGCGCGTCCGGCCTTTTCTTCCCCAAGGGGACGAGCAAGACCGCGGTTTACGCTGCGGGGCTTTGGGTCGGCGCGAAGGTCCGGGGCGGGGACGGCACCCCGCAGGTCACGGTCGGCGAGTATTCACAGGAATACGGCGCCGGCGTGATCAATGCGGACGGAACCCCGGCCCCGGAAGGCGACTCCCGCTTCCGGGTGTACAAGATCGATCGAGGGATCACCGACACCGAGGACTACCTCAACTGGCCGGCCGGGGATGGCGCGCCGGTCGACTCGGCCGGAAATCCGGCGCTCATCGGCGACCAGACGCTGTGGGCCGTGTACAACGATGCCGATCCCACGAAGCACACGAACGACGCGGGAAACTCCGATCCGCTCGGGTTGGAGGTGCAGCAGACGGTCTTTGGCTTCGCTCGCCAGGAGCCGCTCGGGAACATGGTGTTCGTGAAGTGGAAGTTCATCAACAAGGGTGACAACTTCCTCGACGACACCTTCGTCTCCGTTTGGTCCGACCCTGACCTCGGCGGCGCGGGCGACGATCTCGTCGGCTGCGATACGACGCTGAGCTTGGGTTACTGCTACAACGCGACGAACGAGGACGAGCTCTACGGCTCGGCCCCGCCCGCGGTCGGTTTCGACTTCTTCCAGGGCCCGATCGTGCCTTCTCCCGGCGACACCGCGTCGGTCAGCGGCCAGCTCATCCCGGGCTACCGCAATCTGCCGATGACCTCGTTTAACAAGTACATCAACGG
>CAZZAH010000367.1:0-4757 GCA_964652115.1 uncultured bacterium
GCGTGTGTGATAAAGGCGAACGGCGTGACGATCCGGAGCTATATCAACTGCAAGAGCCCGGACTTCGACGGGGCAAGTGGGAACGGCCTGGTAAACCTCGCGGACCTGATCGCCTTCGCGAACGAGTTCAACGGGGTCACGCTCCCGGGTTGCCACGACTATACCAACGACAACGCGACGAATCTGTCGGACCTGATCCCATTCGGCTCGGCGTTCTCGACCGCCAAGCACTGTCCGTAGTGTCCAGCTTTTGAAATGAGCTCGTAGGTTGTCCGCGCTGCCTGACTCGAACGACGTTCTTTCAGCGATCTCTCGCTGAGGGAAGGGTGCGATTGCGGGCGGCTCGAAGCTCGGCGTACAATTCCACCGTTGGCGATCCCCCCTCCGCCGCCGATCTCGCCGCTGATCGTCTTCGCTACAAAGCTCCGTCCGGAGCAGAGGGGGATTTTATGAGGCTGTCTGCACTGCTGGTTCTGGTAGCCGCTCTTTTTCCTTCCTTCTCGTTCGCCGACGATGGCGAGCCGATCGTGACCGTTGTCCCGTCGGACCAGCTGCATGGCGTCGTCTGTAGTCCGGCGTCCCCGACGCCGCTGACGGAGTCGATCAACACGATCACGGTGAAGAACGGCGGCGGCGCTCCGATCCCGAACGCCTCGGTCGTGGTACTGCTGACCGCGAGAAATCCCGCGTGTCCGGGAGCGGTGCTGACCGGTACGACCAACGCGTCGGGCATCGTCACGATCACGATCGCGGCATCGGGTTGTGCCGATGCCACGCCAAGCGCGTGCGTGATCAAGGGGAACGGCGTGACCCTCCGGAGCTTCGTGAATTGCAAGAGCCCGGACTTCGACGGCGCCGGCGGCAACGGTGTGGTGAACCTCGCCGACCTGATCTCCTTCGCGAACGAGTTCAACGGGAACTCGGTCCCGGGATGCCACGACTACACCAACGACAACGAGACCAACCTGTCGGATCTGATTCCCTTCGGCTCCGCCTTCTCGACCGCGAAGCACTGTCCGTGAGCCGCGGGCGAGCGCAGACTTATCCACATGCAAAGTGCCGGACCTTGACCTAGCGGAACCCTCTGGCGTACCTTGCCGCCACGCCTTGGAGAGAGCTCAAGCAGGGAGGAACGTTGGAATCTGTTCCGATCGAGTCTGGCCCGATGGCGTCTGGCCCGATCCCAGCCGAAGCCGATCTCGCGAAGTACCGCGGTCATCCCGTTCGGTTGGAGACCTTCGAAGGTCCGCTCGACCTCCTTCTGCACCTGATCAAGAAGGACCGGGTCGAGATCTGGCAGATCTCCGTCTCCCGCATCACGCGTCAGTACCTCGAGTACATCTCGACCTGGCAGTCGATGAACATCGAGGTGGCGGGGGACTTCCTCGTCATGGCCGCGACCCTCATGCGGATGAAGAGCCAGATGCTCCTGCCCCGTCCTTCCTTCTTGGTGGAAGAGGGTGACGAGGACGCGCCACTCACGCGCGACGAGCTGATCCATCGGCTGCTCGAGTATCGGAAGATTCGCGAGGCGGCGCTCAATCTGAGGGCGCTGGAGCTCCGTCAAGCCGAGACCCATCCGAGGGGAAGCGTCACGCAGCTGGACCCCGATTACCTCTTGCCGCTGCGCGAGCCGAGGCTGTTCGATCTGGTCGAGTACTTCCGCGAGGTGCTGAAGCCGAAGCCGGCGCCGCTGCTCCATCAGGTCCAGTTGGAGGAGTATCAGCTGGAGGAGCAGATGGAGTGGGTCGTCTCTTGCCTGCGGGTGGGGGATGGGCTCGAGGATCTGCCTGAATCGGCGGGAGCGTCGGCCGGGGCAAAGGGCGTGCGCTTCGAGGATCTGCTCCGGCATCGGGGCTCGCTCTTCGAGGTGGTGGTGACCTTTCTCGCCGTGCTCGAATTGAGCAAGTACCAGAAGCTCCGGACCGTGCAGCCCCGCTCGCTCGGCGAGTTTTGGGTCTTGCATGCCGCGGCGCCGATGGCGCCCGATGGATCGGGCGAGAGCGAACGAGCGACGGCGTAACGATGGATCCGCGAAACGACGCCCAGGGCACGGATGCCCAGGAGGACGCGATGAAGAACGGACGCAAGAGTGGAGTCGAACGCCCGCAAGCGGAGGGCCTCGTCGCGCCCGAGGCGGGTCCACTGACGGTCGAGGTGCCGCGAGACGAAGCCACGAACGGTCACGCGCGAACAAACGGAAAGCGACGCGCGCCGCTGCTGCCCGAGCTCGCGAGCGTGCTCGAGGCGGTTCTCTTCGCGACCGACAAGCCGGTGACGTTGGAGCAGCTTCGCTATGCTCTTCCCGAGGCCGAACCTGAGGCGATCGAAGCGACCCTGAATGCGATGGAAGCGCGATACCTCGAGAACGGCGCCGGCTTTCGCCTCTATCGACTGGCCGGCGGCTTTCAGCTTCGCACCGCGCCCGAGCTGCACAGCTACGTCGAACGCTTTCTCGTCGGCAAGCGGCGCTCGCGCCTCTCTCGGGCGGCGCTCGAGACCTTGGCCGCGGTCGCATATCGCCAGCCGATCACGCGCGGTGACCTCGAGGATCTTCGCGGAGTCGACTGTGGTCAGGTGCTCCACACCTTGATGGAGCGGAACCTCGTGGCGACCACCGGCAGAAGCGAAGCGCTCGGTCGCCCGCTGCTCTACGGCACGACCGACGAGTTCCTTTCGTACTTCGGCTTGTCGTCGTTGAACGATCTGCCGAGCCTCGAGGAGTTCCAGTCGCTCCTCGGTGATGATCCGCTCCAGGACCCGGAGATTCGCGAGGCGCTGCTCTCGCAGGGAATGTGGGAGGAGGAGGCCGCGCCCGAGAGCCCGGCGCTGAGCCTGATCGTCGGCGGGCAAGATGACGCAACCGAGGAGACGACGAACGATGCCGGCTCCAACGGGCATGCTCAGGATTCGAATGGCCACGCAACGAACGGGGATCACACGAACGGTCACGGCGCGAATGGACACTCCTCGAATGGATCCGCGCCGAACGGAAACGAGTCGAACGGTGACGCGTCGAACGGTAACGCGTCGATTCGGGACGCGGGCGATCCGGAAGTGGTGCTCGACTCGCCCTGGGACACCGCGGACGAACTGACCTGGGACGAGTTGGGCGGCGACCCGTCGAGCGCCGGAGCTGAATCCGCGGCCGAGATCGGCGCCTCGGTCGAGAGTGAGGCGGGGACGCCCGTGACGCAGCGCGCTGCCGACGGCTCCGACCCGCGGTGACGATTCGTCGCCCCGCCAAGCGCGGGCCGAAGCCGAGCGGCCCCCGCAAGCCCCCGACCTCCAGAGGAGGCGAGCGGCCCGCGCGGAAGAAGAGCGCTGGAATACGCGACGCGCGGAAGCCCGTCAAGCCGGCGCGCACTCCTCGGCCTGTCGGCTCGCGTCAAGCGCCACCTCCGCGTCGGGACGAAGGCGCACCTAATAGCTCAGGCAGAGCGGGGAGCTCACGCGGAGCGGCCCCCGCGCCGCGCCGAGGCAGCGGTTCGACGACGCCGGCCAGACCTCGAGCCACGGGACGACCGAGCCGCTCGAAGCCCAGCTCGGTCAAGAGACTCGGGCCTCCCACGCTTCGCGCCCCCGCGACCGCAAGCAATCCGCTTCGCCGACCCTCGCCCAAGAGGGACGAGCCGATTCAGAAGCGCCCGACGATGCGCGCGCCGATCGAGCGAGGACCCGCGGAATCGCCGGCTCGGGCGGGGAAGAAGCGCTCGACTCGTCCGCGATCCGACGGATCGCTTCGACTCTCGCAGTACCTCGCGGCGAGCGGCCTCGGGTCGCGTCGTTCGGTCGAGGAGTACATCGCGATGTCGAGGATCGTGGTGAACGGCGAGACGGTCACTCATCCCGGTCTCCGCATTCTGCCGGAGCGCGACCACGTTTCCTTGGACGGCGAGCGCGTTCGCCTGCCGAGGCGATGGGTCTACCTCGCGATGAACAAGCCGGCCGGCGTGGTCACCTCGCGCGAGGACGAGAAGGGGCGGTCGACGGTCGATGATCTACTCGGTCGACATGCCGGCCGCGTGGCGGCGGTTGGTCGACTCGATCGCGCCACCGAGGGGCTGCTCCTCTTCAGCAATCATGGTGAGCTCGTGCATCGTCTCCTTCATCCGCGCTTTCGCCAGCCGCGCACCTATCTCGCGTGGGTCGTGCCCGCACCGGGTCCCGTCGCCTTGGCCTCGATCGAGCAAGGGATCGACATCGGACGAGGGGAGCGCTCGGGGCAGGCGGAGGTCCGGCTTTTGAGTCGGAAGGGCGCCGGGGCGCGGGTTAGAATCACGCTGCGCGAAGGTAAGAACCGTGAAGTGCGGCGGATCTTTCGCAGCGTCGGCTCCAAGGTCCTCAATCTACGCCGGACCGCCTATGCCGGAATCGAGCTCATGGATCTACCGGTCGGCGCCGTGCGCGCGCTGCTGCCCGAGGAGATTCGTCTCCTGGCGGAGCGGACCGGGCTCGCGCTCTGACGAAGCGGACTCGCGTGCCCGCTGATTCGCAGGAGCCGACCGACCTCGACGCGTTGCGGCAGCGCATCGACGCGGTCGATCGCCGCTTGACCGAGCTTCTGGCCGAACGATTCGACATCGCGGCCGAGATCGGCGCCGAGAAGGAACGCCGCGGTCTTTCGGTTTACGATCCCGATCGTGAGCGCCGCGTGATCGAGCGCGTCACGCAAGCCGCCGGCGGACGCGTCCCGAGCGAGCGACTCGGCGCGATCTTCCGCGAGATCATCTCCGCCAGTCGCGCGCAGGAGTCGG
>CAZZAH010000368.1:0-2032 GCA_964652115.1 uncultured bacterium
GCGCGAGCGCGCTTGGCCTCCTCGCCGCGAGCGCGTTCGTCCTCCTCGCCGCGAGCGCGTTCGTCCTCCTCGCCGCGGGACGCTGCTCTTGCATGGTGGGTCCTTTTCCCGAAGCCCTGGGGTCGCCAAACGCGCGCTCACGAGTCTAGCAGGGGATCGGACGAACGGCGTCCTCTTACGGCAGCTCCATCAGCCGCGCCACCTCGTCGAGATTCTGCGCGATGAAGTGCGGGCGGTAGGCGAAGCGCGCGAGGTCGGCCTCGCGGCTCACGCCGGTCAAGACCAGCACGGTGCGAAGCCCCGATTGGATGCCCGCGATGATGTCGGTCTCGAGGTTGTCGCCGATCATCCAGGTCTCCTCGGAGTGGGCTCCGAGCTGACGAAGCGCGGCCCGCATCATGTAGGCGTTCGGCTTCCCGACGTAAAAGGGCGCCTTCCCGGTGATGCGCTCGATCGGCGCCGCGAGTGCGCCGCAGGCGGGGCGTCCGCTCGGGCCGGCCACATCGGCGTTGGTCGCGATGAAACGCGCGCCGGCCATGATGGCCTGCGCCGCGCGCTGGATCATGTCGAAGCCGTAGGAGCGAGTCTCGCCCAGCACGACGAAGTCGGGCTCGCTCTCCGAAGCGATGAAGCCGGCTTGATAGAGCTCGTGGCTAAGCGCGCCCTCGCCGATCACGAAAACCTTTCGGTGCTCGCCGGCCTGCTCCTTCAGGAACTCGGCCGTGGCCATCGCCGACGTGTAGAAGTGCGACGGCTCCACATCGATCCCCGCGCGAAGGAGTCGGTCACGAAGATCGGCCGGAGTCTGGGAAGGGTAGTTGGTGAGGAAGAGGAAGGGGACCTGGGCCGCTCGCATCCGTTGCACGAGCTCGACCGCGCCCGGAAGCGCCCGATTGTCGTGCAGGATCACGCCGTCGATGTCGCAGAGGACCGCCATCCCAAACTCCTTCCGGCCCGCGGCACGAGCCGAAGCGGAGCATAGGGGATTTCCGAGCTCAACGCAGGACGCGGATCGCGATCGCGGGGGCGTGGTCGTTCAGGTCGTCGACCCAGTAGGCGCCGGCTGCGAGGCGCGCCGAGCCGAGGTCGACTCGCCACGCGCCGTCGCTCGCGTGCTCGATCCGAGGAACGCTGACCTGGCGACCCGAGAGGTCATAGATCGCGAGCCGCGGTTCGTCGCCCGAGGTCCGCGCGAGGAAGAGGCGCGCGTCGCCGGGCAGCGGATTCGGGTAGAGCATGAGCGCGGCCTCAGGTGCGTCGCCCGCTTCGACCGCCGCCGCGTCGCTCATCCCGGCGAGCTCGAGCATGAAGCTACGAAGACCATGTACGGCGCGCGGGTCTTCCAGCTCGGGATTCTCGACTCGCCCGTCCCCCGCCGCGAGCGCGCTACCGAAGAGAACGCGGAAGTCCTCGGCGAACACCTCGTGCGGCCGATAGGCGTGCACCGCGCCGGAGAAGTAGCGCGGATCGTCGTCGATGCCGCGAAGCGCGAGTAGCTCCTCCCACCCGGCACCATTGGAATCGGGCAGGAAGCGGCGATGGACCAGGTGCCCGATCTCGTGGGTGAGGAGCGCGTGCTCCTCCGCCTCGGACGCCGCGTCGGAAACGCTCGGGCTGAGGTAGATCGCGAGGCCATCGGCCGAAGAGCGGAGGCAGGTGGCGCGCGGATAGGGGAGGAGGTAGATGTCGACGTCGATCTCGCTCAGGAATCCGTTCGGGATCGCGGCCAGCGCGTTCTCCACCTCGCTCGTCGCCAGCGGGTGGAATGCGCCGTCGCCCTGATTCGTGATCGCCGGATCGTCGATCGAGGTGATGAGGCGAACGAAGCTGCCGCTCGATTCGCGGAAGAGAAGGTCGCCGCTCAACGCGCGCGACGTGCGCGTGGCGAGCACCTCTTCCGAACCATGAACGCGGACCTCGGCCTTCGCGTTGTCCGCGAGGGAGAGCGCGGCCAGCGCGCCAAGGACCACGATCGAGCGGGGTGTCTGCATCTCTCCTCCGCCCACATCTCTCACAAGGCGCATGCCCTCTC
>CAZZAH010000368.1:2132-4753 GCA_964652115.1 uncultured bacterium
CGGGGTGTCTGCATCTCTCCTCCGCCCACATCTCTCACAAGGCGCATGCCCTCTCACGAGCGTGGTGCCCTGGCGCGGCTTAGCGAAGAGGTGGCCAAGCTCGGCCTTCACGCTCGTGGTGAGCTGACCCAGCTCGCGTGCTCGCGAGTGACGCTGAGGCGAAGCGGGCGCACGAGGTAGAGGGCAATGGCCAGTTCTGGCCGGTAAGGAGAGATCGCGCGATCCTGGCGGAGAAAGGGCTGCACTTTCTGCCTCTTCCGCCGATACTCCCTCGGGGCTCATCTCTCCATACGCGCCGCCACCCGCTCGACGATAGCGGGGAGAGGAGCCCCCGATGCACCGCACGCGGCTTACGCCCCTCACAACGATCCTCTTCGCGGCTCTTCTTGGCCTCGCGCCGATCGCCTCGGCCGACACGCCGCTCAGCTCGGATCAAGACGCCGGCCCCGGAACGCCGATTCCGCTGGGATGGCCGGTCGTCTTCGTCTCGCGGCAGATTCCGAACGCCGGCACCATCTACTGGAACGTTCCGAAGGACCTGCCGGGGGTCGGGCCACACAGCCGCTTTCGCGTGGCGGCGCCCGGGCGGCTGCTGCTGCGAAAGGTCGATGGTTCGATTCAGGTCTTGGTCGATGGCGCGCAGCCGTCGCCGGCCTCACTCAACCTGATCGACGTGAACGCGCCCGCGGTGTCGTATGACGGAAGCACGATCGTCTTCGCCGGCTTGGTCGCGGGGAGCTACGACCTCGGACCGGTCGGCAATCCGGGCGCGTGGCGGATCTACTCGATTCGAAGCGACGGCTCGAATCTAAGACAGCTGACCTTCGGCGATCAGTCGCTCGACTACTCGCAGTTCGAGGACGCGGGCCCGAGCTTACAGGCCTACGACGATGGTGATCCTTGCTGGCTGCCGGATGGACGCATCGTCTTCTCCTCGACCCGCTGGCCGAGTCGCGCGCAGTACAGCGGCGTCCGCGCGAGCAACCTCCACGTGATGAACGCCGACGGCAGCGCGCTCCATCGCATCACCTCGGAGCGAAACGGCGCCGATCGTCCGTCGATCGATCCTTTGACCGGCAAGATCGTCTTCGCGCGCTGGTGGAGGAACCATCGCTTCCCGATCCAGAGCCTCGAGACGATCCCCGACTCGGACGGCGGATATGAACACTTCCTCGGCCTGACCGCGGATCGAAACGATCAGCTCGGCGGAGCTGATTTTCTCTGGCGGAACGCGTGGCACCTCGCCTCGATTCGGCCGGACGGCACCGCGCTGGCGATGTGGAGCGGGTTCTTCCGTGAGGAGTCGACCGGGCATGTCTATGGCGGCGCCTTCGCACCGGACGGCCGCTTCTTCGCGAACTTCTTTCCGATGGAGAACATGACCGAGGCGGGAGGATTTGGTGGGATTCGCCTCTATCCGCGCGGCCCGGGGCACTACACGCCGATCACCGGCATCACCTATCACACGCTCGATTACGTGCACCCGACGAATCCGACGTCGTACGGTGTGTACAACGGCACCTACGCGACCGAGCCGGAGGTGCTGCCCGACGGCAAGCTCCTCTTCTCCTGGGCGCCCGACGTGGGACAGGACTACGGGCTCTACGTCGCGAACTCCGATGGAAGCGGGCGGACGCTGCTCTATGAAGCCGCGGGCACGACCGAGATTCGCGCGCGGGTGGTGACGCCGCGCGCTCTTCCGCCGATCTTGATCGACGAGATCACGCAGGTGCCGAGCCTGCTGCCGCCGCGCGCGGAAGGCCCCTACGATCAGGACGGCACCTTCGTCTTCGACGCGCTCAACGTCTACTTCAACGCGCCGGTCGACGTAGATATCGTGAGCGCGCCGCCGATCGGCTCGGCCTCGAGCTTGCTCTTCTTCCTCGATCATCAGAGGACGAGCCCAGGCTCCTTCCCCAACCTCGACTGGCCGATCCTGCTCGACGAGGTGGCGATCTCGCCCGATGGCTCGGTGATGAGCGATCGCGCTCCCGCGAACGTGCCGCTGTTCGAGCAGATTCGCACCGCGACGCCGGAGTACACCGTGCCCAAGACCGGCGGACCCTATCCGAACGGCGCGGCGCACGTCGCCGGCATGAACTACGGCCGTCCCGGCGCGGACATGCAGTGCGTCGGCTGCCACACCGGGCACACGATGATTCCGCTCCCGGCGACGCGAGAGGAAGCGCGTTGGACGAACCTCGCGCCGGGCGCTGCCCTTCGCGTCTCCTCGGCGCGCGATCCCAACTACACCGGCGGCTTGATCGATCGACGCGTGCGGAAGGGAGAGATCTGGCGCTACTGGAACAGCGCGCCCGGCCAGACCGAAGGACAGTGGATCGAGCTCGCGTTTCCGGTGACCGTGCTCGCACGCAAGGTCCGTCTGTATAACCCTCGCTTCGGCGACGAGGCGAATTCGTCGCTCCAGGTGCATCGCGCGACGGTACGCCTGTTCGATGACGCCGCCGGCTTGCATGAGGTCGATCGCTTGACGATCGGTCCGCTCTCGGTCGACGGAACAGACGCAACCTTCCCGGACGTCGCGATCCGCCTCGCGCGGGTCGACATCGACAGCGTGAGCGGCACCTTCTACGGCATCCACTGCGCGAGCCTGGCCGAGG
>CAZZAH010000369.1:0-4749 GCA_964652115.1 uncultured bacterium
TCTACCTCGGCTACATCCAGGCGACTCTTGGAACCGAAACCGAGTTCCGCGCGGGCGGGATCTTTGTGATCAAGGACAGGACGCTGCCGAACGACAGCACCGTCCTCGGCTTGTCGCTGGAGAATTCCCGGATTTTCTACAACCTGGACGACAGCGAATTTCAGGTTCAAGAAGGCTTTGCAGATCACCCGGTGACGGGGGTCACTTACTTTGGCGCCGAAGCGTACGCACGCCACTACGGAATGCGGCTCCCGACCGAAGCGGAGTGGGAGTGCGCAGCCCGGGGCGACTCCTCCGCATGGATCTTCGCCTGGGGACGCAGCCTGTACGACGGCGATGCGACCGGGAAGATGAGAAGCAACTACTCGCGTTCCGGCGACCCATTCGAGCCGACGACCACACCGGTAAAATTCTACGACGGACGCCTGTTCAACGGATTCCAGACGGTTGACACCCCAGGCTACCCCTTCCCGGATGGTGTGAATAATGGGGTGTACGACCTGGCCGGCAACGTCGCGGAGTGGGTTCTCGATTGGTACGGACCCTACCCAGCGAACCGTCAGCAGGACTATTCCGGCCCGATCTCGGGAGACTTCAAGGTCATCCGCGGGGGGAGTTACCAGAGCTCGGGTGAGCGGGGAATGCGCTGCACCGACCGCTCGGCGGGAGCTCCGCTCGATGCGAGCTATCCTAGCGTCGGCTTCCGCTGCGCGTTCGCGGTGATCCAGGGACCGTAGCGTTGATTCCCAACGAAGAGGATCGGCGGCCGCATCCTCGAGGTCGTGCGACCAGACGGTGAACCTTTGCATGCGGTGAAGCAGAAGCCGGCATCGAGTGGTGCACGGTGACCCGCCGCTCTCCCTCGGTGCCGGTGATAGCGATTTTCGATCTGGATGGCACCGTTTACCAGGACGACAGCCTCATTGTGGGAGCCCGCGAGGCGATCGCCGCTTGCCGCTCCGCCGGATGTGCGATCCGCTTCGCGACCAACACGACTCGGATGAGTCGGATCGCACTCTGCGCAAAGCTGCGCACGATGGGGCTCGAGCTCTCCGGGGACGAGGTTCACACCGCCCCAGTCACGGCCGCGACGATCCTACGCGCGCGCAAGCTTCGCCGAGTTCTCCCTCTACTGCCGGAAGAAACCTGGAAGGACCTGGACGGGCTCGAGCTCGTTTCGGAGCGAGCCGACGCAGTGCTCGTGGGCGACTGCGGCCCGGGTTTCACCTTCGACCTGCTGAATCGAGGATTTCGCGAGCTCCTCTCGGGAGCCGAGCTCATTGCCTGCCAGCGAAACCGATTCTGGCGTTCCGATGGACAATTCCTGCTCGACGCGGGAGCGTTCGTCGCCGCGCTGGAGTATGCGGCGAATGTCTCGGCGGATCTGATCGGGAAGCCGTCTCCGGCATTCTTCCAGGCGGCGGTCGAGTCGGCCGCTCCGAGCTCCGAAGGGTCAGTGGTCGTCATCGGGGACGATGTTCACTCCGACATCGCAGGCGCGACCGCCTCCGGGTTCGACTCCGTACTGGTACGTACCGGGAAATTCCGGGTAGAGGATTTGGAGCGTTCCGCGGTGCAGCCGACATGGGTGTTGGACAGCATCGCCGACCTACCACAACTGTTTGACTTGCAGCGCTAATATGGCATCCCACCACCACGATCACGGCGGAACTCCTTCCCACGAGCATGGGCCGCGGGAGATCGTCCGACTTCGGCGAGTGCTGATCTTCACGCTGGCCATCCTCGTGGTGGAGATCATCGGCGGGTTTGCGGCGAACAGCCTGGCGCTGCTGTCCGACGCCGGCCACATGTCGGTGGACGCGCTCGCACTTTTCATCGCGTTATTCGCATACACGCAGGCCACGAAGGCAAGAAGCCCGCGCCACACCTTCGGTTTTCGTCGACTGGAGATCGTCGCGGCGTTGGTCAACGGCTCGATGCTTCTCTGGATCTCCGGTGTGATCGCAAAGGAGGCGTGGGACCGGCTGCACGAGCACGCGGTGCTGCGAAGCGAGCTCATGCTCGTTGTCGCGCTCCTCGGGCTGATCGCGAATCTGGTTGGGCTGTTCATGCTGCGAGGTCATCGGCCGGACGACCTCAACATGAAGGGCGCGTTCTTCCACCTGCTTGGTGACACGCTCAGCTCCGTCGGTACGATCGCGGCTGCCTTGATCATTCGGTTCACCGGCTGGGTGCAGGCGGACGCGATCGCGTCCTTCCTGATTAGCCTCCTGATTCTGGTCGGTGGAACTCGTCTGATCCTCGAGTCACTCCACTACCTGCTCGAGGGAACGCCACCCGAGATCGAGCTGCCGGAGGTAGAGGCGTGCCTGCGTGGCTGCAGCGAGGTGCTCGAGGTCCACGACCTGCACGTGTGGCGCATTTCTGCCGGGATGGATATCCTCACCGCGCATGTGGTCGTCCAGAATCCCCAAGACAGCAGGGCAGTGCGCGCTCGAATGCGCTCGAAGCTGAAGGCGGATTTCGGCCTGAGCCATGCGACGATCGAGGTTGAAGGGCCGGACGAACGGGGAGATCCGGAGCACGCGCGAGGCCTTTGTTTGCCATGAGCCGCGAGAGGCGGCGGTTGCACTGATGTCTCGACTTGGAAGGACCGGGAGCAGGGGGGTACGTGAACAAGCGAATCGGCTGGCTCGCGCCGGTGCTGGTGGTCCTAGCGACGCTCATCGTCTACTTGGGCGCCGATCGGCACAGCCGGTTGCCGGAAGACGATCTCGTCGTTTGGGGCAACGACGCAGTGTCCGGGAAGTCCATGTCGTCGGCTTGGCTGGGACGATTTTACTCGGCGAGCGAGGACCTCAACCCCGCCGTGCGACCCGCGGCCACCCTCGCGCTGCGGGCCCTTCATGCTGCTTTCACCTTCGATCGAGCTCCTTTGCAGTGGGGATTGATCCTGCTCCACTCCGCGACCGCGGTGTTGGTGTTCTTCCTTCTGCGCGGCGTGTTGGGAAGCGCCACCGTGGCACTGCTCGGTGCGCTGCTCTTCGCCGTCCACCCGGACGGGACCGAGTCGGTCCTCAGGTTGGCCGGTTACAGTGATGCACTATCCCTGCTCTTCGTGATGCTGGCGCTCCTTGCGTCGCGGAGTGTGGGGGCGCGGATCGCCGCGGGTCGACCCGCCGCTGCAGCAATCGCGGCAATGCTCGGTTCCTTCCTGCTCGCCTGCTTGGCTAAGGAAGCGGCGCTCGCCGCGATGCCCGCACTTGCGGTGAGCCTGTGGGCCTTGAGCGGAAAGCCGACCGATTCTGGCACCGCACAGAGCGAACGAAAGCAAGCCGTGATCGGTCTCGCGCTCGCAGTGCTCCTAGTCCTCGCGATTCGGTTCGTGTCGCTGTCGGCCGCGCCGGCTTGGCTTCGAGGTGTGCCGACGGTGACTCCGATGACGGGGGTTTCCATCCCGCGGCGACTCCTCTACGGACTTGCCGCCGGACCCACCTACCTTCGCCTCTTCTTCCTCCCGATCGACTTGGGCTACTCGTATGACTATCTATATGGGGTGAAGGGGCTGAACCTCGTCGCGCGTGCTCTCGTCGGAGTCGTGATGCTTGCGGGCCTCGGCTACGGGACGCTCCGTTCAGCGCAGCGTCATTCCTCGACCGCGATGTTCTGGGCCCTGGCGTTCTTCGGAATCGTCGCCGCGATGGGGCTCGTCGTCCCGGTCGGCGACTTCGCCTCGCAGCGGATGCTCTACCCCGTGCTGCCGGCCGGCATCGCGTTGTTCCTGGTGGGATATCGAGCGCTGCGGTCCTCAGTGGGCAAGCCGGCGTGGGATGCGGCGGCGATCGTGGTCGGCCTTCTGGTCGTCGGTCTCTTCGGTGTTCGCACGGCGGTTCGGAACGACGACTTCTCCGACTGGGAGCATCTGGTGAAGGCGCAGGCCGCGACTTACGAGTCGAGCGCGCAGGCGCACTTCGACCTCGGCAATTTCTATCTCGAGCAGGGGCTCTGGACGGCAGCCGGCGACGAATACGATCGTGCGCTCGTTCTCCGCAGCGACTTCTGGCAGGCATGGATCAATCGAGGAGGCGCGTACTTCGGCGCCACGGAGGTCGGGCTGGCGATGCGCTGCTATCAGAACGCACTCGTCGGACTCGAGGGCAAGCCGGAGTTCGCGTCGGTGTGGGGCAAGCTTCACTTCAATCGCGCGATCATCTTGATGCAGCAGGATCGGAACAAGGAGGCGGTGCAAGGTCTCCTGGAAACGGTGAAGGTCTTTCCGAATCATCTACGGGCCCAGGCGAGCCTCGGCTTCATCTACGCGAACGCGCCGGCGTTCGATCGGGAGTCGATCGACCACCTCAGCAGGGCAATCGTGTTGGAGAAGGATCCCGAGCGTGCGCGGAACCTTCAGGCGAAGCTAGCGGAGGTGCGGAAGCGCCGGCAGAACATCAACACCCGGCGAGGTTATCCCGACGATTTCATCGCCGGTGGTGGCAAAGAGGAGCCCGAGGGGATGGAGCGCTATCAAGAGTCGGGCTCGCCGAGCGACAGTACCGAGTAGCTCGCGGAAGTAGCGGCGCTCTAAGTGAAGGTCACGAGCGCCACTCCCGCCATCCCCAAAGCCAAGGCCGCGATGCGTCCGCGGGAGATCGGCTCCTTTAACATCACGGCCGCGAGCACAAAGGTCCAGAGCGTTGCCGTCTGATTGAGCGCGGCCGCGGTCGAGGCCTGGGTGAACTTCATTCCGCCCAGCCAGAAGAGGAGCGAAACGTAGCTCCCCATGACCGC
>CAZZAH010000370.1:0-4744 GCA_964652115.1 uncultured bacterium
TCCGCTCCCCGGCTGGGGAGCCCATGCCCCCATCTATTGAGGAGGATCTCCCATGCATCGTTCGCTTCAGCTCTTTCTGACCGCCGCGCTGGTCAGCGTCGCCGCGTTCGGCGTCGCGTCGGCCAAGGAGGCGGAGGTCGGGAAGCCGGCACCCGACTTCTCGCTCAAGGACACCGACGGCAACGCGCAGACGCTCAAGCAGTACGCCGGCAAGGTCGTCGTGCTCGAGTGGTTCAATCCCGACTGTCCCTTCGTCAAGTACCACCACGGCGCGGCGCAGACGATGGATAAGGTTTACGCGAAGTACTCGGACAAGATCGTCTGGCTCGCGATCAACTCGAGCGCCGAAGGCAAGCAGGGCTTCGGTCTCGAGCGCAATCAGACCGCGCGGAAGGAGTACGGCATCGACTACCCGGTGCTGCTCGACTCCGACGGCAAGGTCGGCAAGGCCTACGGCGCGAAGTCGACCCCGCACATGTTCGTGATCAACGCCGAAGGCAAGGTCGTCTACAAGGGCGCGATCGATGATGATCCGACCATCAAGGGCCTCGCCCAGGTCAACTACGTCGACCAGGCTCTGCGCGAGCTTCTCGCCGGCGGCGCTTTGACGGTGAAGGAGACCAAGCAGTACGGTTGTAGCGTCAAGTACGCCCAGTAAGACTCTCTCGCGCGCGGCCGACTTGCCCCGGCCGCGAGCAGAACCCCAGCCCGAGGGAATGATGGAACGGATTCGCCGACTCGAGATCGCGGACGCCGAAGGCCCGGTGAAGGACATCTTCGAGCTCTATCAACGCGAACGCGGCAACGTGCCGAACATGTTCCGCACGATGGGCCATCGGCCGGAGATCCTTCGCACCATGATCGCCCACTTCCGCGCGGTGATGACGCCCGATGCGGTCGACGTGCGCCTGAAGGAGCTCGTCGCGGTGGCGGTGTCGGGCATTCACGACTGCGCGTACTGCCTGAATAGCCACGTGCCCTTGGCCGGCAAGGCCGGCGCGAGCGAGGACGAGGTCCGGGCGGTGCTCGAATGCCGCTTCGACCAGTTTGGCCCGCGCGACCGCGTGGCGCTCGAGTTCGCGGAAAGGCTGACCCGCGACTCGCACGGCGTGAGCGACGAGCTCTACGCCCGACTCTCCGAGCACTTCGACGAAGGTGCCATCGTCGAGATCGCGGCGGTCGCGGGGCTGTTCAACTACTTCAATCGGTTTAACAACGCGCTGCGAGTGGAGCCGACCCGCTAGACCTCAGGCGAGCGCCGCTACTTCGCCTCGCGCGCCACGCCGTTCTTCCGGGCCTCATCCAGCCGCTCCCAGAGCTGCTGCGTCCGCTCCTCCGACCGCTCCGACTGGTCATCACCGATTCGCGATTGCTCATCGCCGATCGCCGATTGCTGATCACCGAGCTCGCTCTGACGGTCACCCAACTCCGATTGCTGATCGCCGAGCTCGCTCATCTTGTTCTGCAGCTCTTCCATGTTCCGCTCAATCTCGCCGGTCGGCTTGTCGTCCATCGAACGGCGGATCGACTCCGCCTGGAGCTGCGCCACGCGGACGCCCATCTCGGCTTGACGTAAGGCGAGCTCCGCCTGCTGCCGGCCCAACTCGGCTTGCTGCGCGCCGAGATCGGCCTGACGAGCGCTCATCTCCTGCTGCGCCCTGCTCTCCGCCGAATCCTCCTCGAACAGACGCCAGGTGTCGGAGAGGAAGTCGGGGTCGTCGATGATGTACTCGTCCTCGCCCTCGCGGAAGTAAAGGATCTGCTCGCTGTCGCTGCGGCGCAGGAAGCGGCGCGCGCGACGGAAGTCGTCGGTGTTCCCGTTCGCGCAGGCAAGCGTGTCCCCCTTCATCAGGACGAAGCAATGATCCGAGCCGTCGTCCGAGTAGGAATAGTAGGTGTGATTCGAGTGCGATCCGGAGCCGGCGAAGGCGCCGCCGAATGCGCTCCCTAGGGCATCGATGCTGGCCGCCCGCTCCGCGAGCGCTTGCGCGAGCTGCTGGTACTCCGCGCTCGACCCGGCCATGCTTCCGTGCTTGGCCTGGAGGGCCGCAAGCTCGCGCCGGAGCTCCGCGAACCTCGCGTCGAGCTCGCGCATCTGCGCGGGACTCGGTGTGATGGCCCGAGGCGCGGCCACGGCGTAAGGCATCGGGGTCGGAACGGGCGTCGGCGGTGCCGGCGGTGCCCAAACGGTCGCGGGGCTTCCGGGACCGGCAGCTCCGCCGTACGCGTAGGCCAGCAGATGCCCATCCGAGAGATCGACCACCGCCGGTGCGCCGCCCGACGACTGGTAGAGACCGGCGAGACCCTTGACCTTCTGCAGGTCGGACAGATTCTTCAGGTCGGAGAAGGTCCAGTACGACGGATCGCCGCTCTCCGCGTCGCTGTAGTCGGGTTCATCGACATCGCTGCTCTTCGGCACGCAGTCCGATGGTTCGCACGGAGCGCAGTCGGACGGATCGCACGGTGGGCAGGCATCCTTCGCCGCGTCGACCTCCCTGAGATCACTCCACCCATCCGCGCGGCTCGCCGCTTCGTAACTGCTCGGCTCCGGCGACACGACGTAGAAGTCGCGCGACGTGTTCGGCGAGTCATCGCGCAGCACTTCCGGCGGCCCCGGCTCGACTCGAAGTCCGGCGCGCGGCTGATCCTTGAAGCGAAGCGGCACCAGGGCGAGGAGCGCGATCGCGAGCATGACGGCCAAGGCGACACGGCGCGGCGAGGGGGAACCGGCGTGCTGAAGCATGAGCAATCTCCTCCGCAAGGTATGAGTGGTGGGCGCGACCCCGGCGGTGGCCAGCCCCGGCCAACGCGTGGTGCCGATGCGAATGAGCATGCGGCCGTAGTCCTGGGGCGCTTCCTCGAGCAGACGAATGACCTCGGCATCACACGCGGCCTCGCGCGCCAAGGCGTACTCGCGCGTGGCGAGGCGGGCCAGCGGATGGAACCAGAAGATCCGCTCGGCCAGCGCGGGCACCCAACCGAGCCAGAGATCGTGGCGACGGAGATGCACGAGCTCGTGACAGAGCGTCATCGCGCGCTCGGAAGGCGTGAGCTCCGAGGCGAGCCGCTCGGGCACGACGACGGCGGGATCGAGAAGCCCGCTCACCTGCGGCGTGTCGACCGCGGTCGAGATGAGGAGGCGAGGAGTGCGGCGCAGACCGAGCGTGTCGCTCAGATCCTCGAGCATGGCGCGCGCGCCGCGATCGTCCCACTCGACCGCCTGGCGAAGCAGACGACGCTGCGTGTCGAGATGCCTGCGCAGTCGCGCGAGGCCGATGAACGCACCGAGGCCCCACACGCCGAGCGCGCCCCCCATCCACGGAAGCTTCGCGAGTCGGGCGCGCGTCACAGCCGCCTTCGAAACGTGTCCCGACGAGGTGTTCGCGCGTCGCGCCACGGTCGCCTTCGAACGTGCGGCGCTTGTCTTCGCATGCCCGACGGCCGACGCGGTCGAGGGCGACTTCTCCGCCTGCGCCCCGATCATCGAGAGCTTGTCCGCCCAATGCGCGATCGGTTGCTGGATCGAACGCACGATCTCGGTTCGAGGCAGGGACCGCGTCTCGACCGGCGTCGGAACGGAGAGGGCCGGAATCGGCAAGAGGCCGAGGAGGAGCTTCAAGCTCGCGAGCCACCAGAGTCCCGATCGAACGCTCGCCGGCATGCGCGGCACGATCCGACAGACTGCCCACACCACACTGATCACGAGCGCCGCCTGGATCGACGCGCCGAGAAGAAGTCCGCCGACGGTGCCGAAAGCGTTCATGGGCGCGTCTCCTTCCTCTTCGCTTGAAGCTTGGCCACGAGCTCCTCGAGCTCGGCCAGTTCCTCGGCGGAGACCTCGGTCTTCTCCACGAGGTAGTTGACGAAGGGAGAGACCGAGCCGGCGAGGGTGCGCTCGACGAAGCTCTCGACCACGTCCTGCATCACCTGCTCATGCGGCACCGGCGAGACGTAGCGGAAGATCCCGCCCACCTTGCGGCGCTTCAAGCGACCCTTCTCGCGCAGCCGCTCCATCATGGTGAGGATGGTCGAGCGGGAGAGCCCCTTCTCGCCGCCGAACGATTCGGACACCTCTCCGACGGTCGCGCCGCCGCGTTCGGCCACGAAGCGGAGGAGCGAGAGCTCCTGGTCACCGATCGACTTTTGCCTCACCATCGACGCCTCCTTGATTACAAGTGTAGGCAGTCTACGCATTGCCTACACTTGTCGTCAACATCCTCGATCGTCGCGAGCGAAAATTCTCGCGCGGGGCCGGGTCGAGTGGGTCGGGCTAGGCCGCCGGCTTGAAGCCGCCGGAGCGCCGCACCTGCCAGAGCCACGCTCCAACCAGAAGGGCCAAAGCCAGATAGAGCGCTCGCGCGTCCGACTTGAGGAAGGCACCGCCGAGGAATCCGCCGACGAAGGAGCCCAAGAACTGGGACATGTGGAAGACGCCGATCGCCGTCCCGCGATGCGGTCCGACTGCGAAGCGGCTGGTCAACGCCGGGAGCGCCGGCTCGAGGCAAGCGACGGCGAGGATGAAGACGACCGTGCCCGCCACCACGCCGATGAGCCCTTTCGAGCTCGCGCCGAGCACGACGCACGCGAGCAGGAAGAGCACGGCGCCCGCGAGGAAGGCCTCCTCGTTCTTCTTCCGTCGATCGGCCCAGCGCGCGACCGAGGCCATCACGATCAAGCCCAACGTGACCAACGGCAACGTCACCTTCCACAGATGCTCGAGACCGAGCTCTTGCCCGAGACGGAA
>CAZZAH010000371.1:0-4739 GCA_964652115.1 uncultured bacterium
CAGAAGCCTCCGGACGGGAAGCGGCCCTGGGTCGAGCGTGTAAAGGGAGATGCTCTTCTCGTGCGTGCGCCATATCGGCTCTCCAAACTCCCCGACCCGCCGATGCCCTTCGTTCACGACTATCGCTCAGGCACGGCCAGTCGCTTCCTCACGGACCTCGCGGGGCTTGGCGCATGAGCCCACGCAAGAGCGCGAAGGAGCAAGCGCAAGGTCGCCTGCTCGATTACTGGGAGCCCCGAGAAGAATTCGGCGAGCCGGATGGCTGTGTCTCGACGACCTTCACCTTCGACGCGCCGTTCTACGAGGAGGACTGCCTCGGTCGCTTCGTCGGCATGCAGAGCCACGCCTCCGAAGACGGCCGCGTCTACCTGGTTGAACGTGAGGAGCGACTCGCACAGGTGTTCGCGTTGGTGTTGGTCGATCGAAGTCACGTTCCGACACATCGCAGCCTTCGCTGGCAGGTGCTTCCGATCGCGGTCCCTCGCGGAGGGATCTTGCACGCGAAGATGAGCCTGTTGGTGTGGCGCAATCACATCCGCGTGCTCATCGGCTCGGCGAACCTCACGCGGCCGGGCTACCGACGCTCGTACGAACAGATGGCGGTGCTCGACTACACGTCGGACGGGGACATTCCGCTTGCTCCGGTTCGCGAGTGCCTCGATTTCTTGGAAGGACTGCTTCCGTATTCGCCGGCGCAGGAACAAGCAGAGAACGAAGGACCCAAGGCGAGGTTCACAGGATTCCTCGACTCCGTGCGGCGGAAGATCGCCCGCTGGGAAGACCCGTCGTGGGGTCGCGGTGAGCCCACCGCCACGCTCGTGGCGATTGGACCGAACCGTTCGTCTCTCTTTGAACAGCTCGAACCGATCTGGGGCGCCACGGGGCCGAGCGACGCCTTCGTACTGAGTCCGTTCTATGACGAGCGGGACCGCGCGCAGGACGTGCTCGATGGGCTGATGAGGCTCCTTGCGGTCCGCGGAGAGCGATCCGTGCAGTTCTCTGCGTCGGGACGAAAGCTCCCCGATGGATCGATCGAATTGGACCTGCCCTCCGCCTATCGAACGAGCGCGCACGCAAGATGCGGTCATGCCTTCGCCAGGGTGCTCAACGAAGGAGTGGACGGGCAAGGCGAGCATCGTCCGTTGCATGCAAAGGCACTTTGGTTGAGGCGCGATGTCGACGCGGGCGTGCGCGCGATGTTCGTGTTGGGATCGAGCAACTTCACGTGCCCTGGGTGCGGAGTGGGCAATGGCGCTATCAACGTTGAGGCGAATCTCGCCTACCTCATTCCTCCCAATGCGACCACCTTCTGGGCAATCTGCAAGGAAGCATGGCCACCCGAGGAGGATCTAGATCTCGCCGCGCAGCCCGTGAGCTTCCTCAATCCAGAGGAACGCGAAACGGATGGGAGCTCGCTCGAGCCGCCGCTTCCGATCGCTTTCGGAATGGCCATCTTCACTCCCGCGGCCGAGGGCGGCAGCTTGAGCCTATCCATCGGAGCAAACGCCCCGCCCGAGTTCACCGTGGTGGCGGAGGAGCACACGCTTCTGACGCACGACGAGTGGGTGGCACAAGGTCGACAACCGCTCGCAACGCTCGAGTGGAAGGAGCTTCGCCCGCCGAGCTACCTGGTCGTCTCCTGGCGTGGCTCCGAGGGCGAGCTGTTAAGGGGTATTTGGCCGGTCAACGTGTCCGACGCGGGCCTGCTACCGCCGCCCGACGAGCTGCGCAACCTCTCGCTCGACCAGCTACTCGAACTCCTCACCTCCTCGAGCCCGATCCACGAGACGATGCGCAGACTGCTGGCGCGAGGAGAACGAGACCGAGGAGGCGAGGGATAGCCCGAGCGGCAGGTCGACCTGCTCCGGCGCGCGGACTCGAGTCGATTCCTGCTCCGTCGCATGCGCGCGGTTTCGCACGCCCTCGAGGGGCTGCGTGCACGCCTGCAGCGCCCCGTCAGCACAGCGGACGCGTTGATGTGGCGGCTCGAGGGTCCAGTGGGTGCGGTCGCGTTGGCGCGATCGCTCGCGCGTGACGACCCGCAGGGTGCCGCGTTCATGATCGCGGAGGTGGCGTTCACGGTGGCGAAGACCGACTGGTCGATCGCGGAGCAAACGCTCGGCAGCCCGAAGGTCGAAGCCATCGTCGAGAAGACGCTCGCGACGTTGCGCGAGCTCGCCGGTGCGCAGGAGGCGCCGACTGGGTTACGCCAATACGTCGACGACGCGTTCCAGGAGATTTCGAAGTGAGTCCCCACTTCGTCGCAGGCCGCATTCAGCTCCACCTGCCTGAGCGCATCACAGCAGCGGATGCGGCGCGCCAAGAAGCGACCGTCTGCGAAATTCTCCGTCGTCTGGAGTCGCAGCCGGGTTTGGTGCTCGCAGACGAGGTCGGGATGGGGAAGACCTTCGTCGCGTTGGCCACCGCGGTATCCGTGATCCTGGACGATTCCGAGGCTCGCCCAGTTGTCGTGATGGTTCCACCTGCGCTCGAGAGGAAGTGGCCAACCGACTTCAGCGTGTTCGCGGAGCACTGCCTGAACGCCGAAGATCGCGCGCGTATCCGTGCGAGCTCAGCGCGATCGGGGCTGGAATTCTTCAAGCTCCTCGATGATCCGCTGGAACGCCGCGCCAATCTGATCTTCCTTGCGCATGGAGCGTTCTATCGATCCCTCCAGGATCCCTGGATCAAGTTCGCGCTCCTCCGCGAAGCGCTACGCGTGCCTCGACTCCATTCGAAGCGGGGCCCGATGACTCGGTTCGCGGGAGAGATCCTCGTTCTGCCTGCGAGACTTCACGAGCCGGCGCTTTTCGAAAGCCTGCTCTTTGGTCGTTACGCGAAGTGGAGGTCGATCCTCGAAGAGTTCGACGTGCCGATGACCGACGATCCAATTCCCGAACAGGTCGCCGAAGTATTCGCCAGCAACGCGGTCGATCTTCGCGAACTCCGCGACATCCTGGTCGACATGCCCGAGCGAGACTCTCCTAACCGACGAGATCGCCTGAAGGAGATACGCCAGGCTCTCGGACAGGCGCTCCAGGAAAACTGGCACATCTTGCTGAAGAAGGCGAGATTCAGCGCGCCGCTCCTCATCCTGGACGAGGCGCATCATCTGAAGAACCCGCGCACGCAGCTGGCCAGCCTCTTCGTCGCCGACGAGGCGGAGAAGGAGATGACCTGGATCGGCGGTGCGCTCGCGAATCGCTTCGATCGAATGCTCTTCCTCACCGCGACGCCGTTTCAGCTCGGGCACTCCGAGTTACTCAATGTCCTCAATCGTTTTCGCGGCATCAACTGGGTGCGCGACCTCGGAGAGGAGCGCCGGTCGCTGTTTGACTCCGCCTTGCGCGACCTGGAGAGCGCGCTCGACGCGGCGCAGATCGCCACCTCGCAGTTCGACGCGCGATGGAAGAAGGTCGAACCGGATGACCTCCAGGGTGCACAGCGTTGGTCTGAGCTCCGCGAGCGAACGGATCTGTCCGAACGCATGCAGTTCGTCATGCGCGGCTATGAAGAAGCTCTTAGGCGAATGAAGGATGCGGAAGCTCGGCTGCGCCCGTGGGTCATTCGTCACCTGCGTTCGCGAGAGCTGCCCGACGCTGCCGGCCCAAGACGCCGTACGTACAACGGTGCGTGCGCCGAGCTCGCCACGGAACTCGCTCCGGCCGGATTGGACATTCGCGATCGAGCGGTGCTTCCGTTCCTTCTCGCCGCCAGGAGCCAGGCGCTGGTCTCCCGCTTGCCCACGACGTCAACGCAGCGAACGAGGCGCGCGCTCTTCGCGGAAGGTCTCGCGTCCAGCTACGAGGCTTTCCTGGAGACGCGGCGCACGACGCTGAATCGGGGCGAGAGGCAGAGCGTCTTCGACACGGACGCAGAGCAGGAAGACACGGACCCAGCCTTTGATCCTCGCCTCGAGTGGTATCTGCAGAAGCTGAAGGAGACGCTGCCCGCGCCGGATCACTTCCAGGGCCATCCCAAGATCGAGTGGACGATCAACCGCGCGCTCGATCTCTGGCGTAACGGCGAGAAGGTGCTGATCTTCTGCCACTTCACGGCGACGGGTCGTGCGCTGCGCCGACACATAGCTTCGCGGGTCGAGCAGGAGATCAAGAGCCGGGTCACCGCCAGCGGTGCGGAAACAGCACAGGACGTGCCGGCGCACTTCGAGCGGCTTTCGCGCCGGTTCGATCCCGATCGTCCACTCGGCCGCAGACTGGAGGAGGTGGTCAACGCTGCCCTCGAACGCGAACCGGGATTGGATTCCAGCGAACGCGACCGAGTTCGCGAAGTCGTTCGGCGCTTCGTTCGCACGCCGTCGTTCCTGGTTCGTTACCTTCCTACCGAGGCCGAGTCGACTCAGGAGCTGTCGGACGCGCTTCTCGGCGCCGATGCCTCCGGTCAGGCACTACGTCACAAGATCGATCTCTTCGTTAGCTTCCTCAGCCGGCGCTGCACCACCGAGGAGCGCACGCAGTACCTCGACGCTTTGGAGTCCATCTCTGTGGGCTGGGTCTGGACGGACGAAGAGGACAGCGCCGAGGAAGGCTCGACTCGTCGTTTCCCCCCGGTGCGCCTCGCCGACGGCAAGGTGGACCAGGAAGCGCGACGCCGCATGATGCTCTGCTTCAACACACCATTCTTCCCCGAAATCTTGATCGCGTCGTCGGTCTTCGCCGAGGGTGTCGATCTCCAACGCAACTGCCGCCACGTCATCCACCACGACCTCTCGTGGAATC
>CAZZAH010000372.1:0-4735 GCA_964652115.1 uncultured bacterium
CTGATCTCGACCTCGCTTTCGTCGGTGCTCTGCCTGATCGAGCGATCCTGGACCGACGAGGCGGTGGCCGGGATTCGCGAAGAGTTCGGGTTCACGAAGTAGCGGCGCGCCCGCGAACGAGGAGATCGTTGCGTTTCTTGCAAGCTGCCACGATCGTCCTCTTCGCAGCGAAGGCTTTGGCCGCGGATGCGCTTCCCTTCGAGCGCACCCAGGCGTGGCCCGCGATCGGCGCGCGGATCGTCGGGGAAGTTCGCGATGACGGCACCGGGCTTGCGATCCCGGGGGCCGCGGTCTCGCTGCCCGATCTCGAACGCACCGCCGTGTCGGATTCGATCGGCCGCTATGTGCTCGATGACGTGCCGCCGGGGCCGCAGCATCTCCAGGCGCGATCGCTCGGTTATGCGCCACGCATGCTTCATGCGTTGGTGCCGCGTCATGGCGAGGTCGAGATCAACCTCAGCCTGACCGCGCGACCGATTCGCCTCCGGTCGATCCTCGTGCGCGCGCCGCTCGACTTCCCCGGGAGCCAAGGCTCGCCCGACCTTCCCGATCGCGACGTTCCGATGCGCGCGATCGAGAACCATCCCTTGCTCAACGATCCCGATGCTTTTCGCGGCATGAGCGCGGGCGAGGCGGTCCTCGATCCTGAGGCGCCGAGCGGGCTCCACCTTCGCGGCGGCGCGTCCGACCAGACCGCCTACGTGCTGAACGGCGTCCCGATCCTCTTCGCCTATCACGCGGCGGGAATCGCGAGCGCTTGGAATCCCGACGCGATCTCCCGAGTGCGGCTGATCGAGGCCCTCCCGTCGCTCAACGTGCCCCTCACACTTTCGGGCGCGATCGATGGGGAGACGCGCGTGGCGACCGACGCTTTCGCTGCGCGCGGCACCATGAGCACGACGCAAGCGAGGGTGACGCTCGACGCGCCGCTCGGCCGCGCAGGCGCGAGCGCGCTGGTCGGCCTGCGCTGGGGCTTGCCTCGCCTGCTTCGAAAGAGCCGCGAGAGCACCTACCTTCACGGCGAGACCGGCGACCGGCTCGCCGCGCTCGACTTCGGCCTCGCCGGAGGTCGGCTTCGCGTCCTCGGCTACGACAGTGACGACGAGATCCGCTCGCTGGCCTCGAAGTCCAGCGACCCGAGCGTCCCCTCGAGCTCGACGCGAAACATCTTCGAATGGACGAGTCACTCGCTCGGCGCGAGTTGGTCGCGCGTGCGACCCGGCTCCACCGACCGCGCGGCCGCATGGTTCGCGGGCGGCGAGGTGGCGTCGGAATGGCACGAGCCGGCCGCGGATCTCGAGCTGAGCGGGGATCGGGCCGACCTCGGTCTCTTCGCGGCGATTGAGCGCGGGATCTCGCGCAGGTCAACCCGCGTCGAGGGCCGATTCGAGCGGATTCGAACGTCCTACCGCACGCGCGCCGCGGGCGACTCGATCCCACCCTTCCGCCTGCGTTCGATCACGCCGCTCTTCTCGCTTTCCGCACTGAGGGCGGAGCCGCTCACATCCACGCTTCGCCTCGAATTGCGCGCGCGGCTCGCGTCGACCGATCGATCGACGCACCTCGCGCCGAGTGCGAGCGCGCGTTGGGATCTCTCGCGCAGTTTGCACTTGGTGGCGACGGTGGAACGAACGCATCAGTTTGTGCAGTCGCTCCGGAACAGCGAGTCGGTCGTCGGGAAGGTCTTTCCGGTCGACCTCTTCACCGGCGCCGATCGGAACGGCGTGCCGGTCGCGCGGAGCGATCGCGCCTTGGTCGCGGGCGAGTACCTGCCGATCGCCGGCGCGCGCCTCTCGTGGCAGCTCTACGCCGTTCGATCGAACGATCTCCTGCTGGTCGCTCCCGCGGAGGGCAGGCCATTCTCGACCGGCGAGTTCGCCATCGGATCGAGCACGTCGCATGGCGTCGCGGCCGAAGCGGCGTGGAGCGCGACCCGTTGGGGAGCCCTGCTCAACTACGGCTTCCAGCGCGTGCACTACGAGGGCGGCGGCGAGAGCTACGTGCCCGAGCATGGCGCGCTCCACCGCCTGGAGGGAGGAATCACCCTCTTCCCCGGCGCCACCACCAGCGTTCGGCTCGGCGCTTCGGCCGCGTTTCGCCGCAGAACCACGCGCATCCCCGGGAGCTTCGAGTGGGAGTCGTGCAACATCGCCGATGGCGGCTGCGAGTTCGTCGGCAGCCCCGACTACTCGACGGCAGACCTCGGCGGGACGCGCCTCCCGCCCTATTTCCGCGTCGACCTCGGCGCGCGAAAGCACTGGCACCTGCGAATCGCCGATCGCGAGGCGACGGTCGAGCTCTTCGCCACCGCGACCAACGTCCTCGGACGGCGGAACGTGCTGACCTACGCCCGAAGCTTCGACACCGGCAAGGTGATCTCGATCGAGATGCGGCCGCGCGCACCCTTGGTGGCAGGCATCGATTGGCGCTTCTGACCGTGAAGCTGTCACAAGGGAAGGGCCTGATCTGCTCCTCTCTCCGGAGGTCGCCTTGGAAGATGCCCAAAGCCTGAAGCTCGAACGGAGTGCTTCCTCCGAGGATGCGCGGGCGTTCCAGGCGATCTTCGACGCGCACTTCGAGCGCCTGTTCCGTTACCTCCACCGCGTGTCGGGCGAACGCGAGCTGGCGGCCGATCTCGCGCAGGAGGCCTTCGCGAGGCTCTACCAGAGGCGCGAGACGCCCGACGCTCCGGGCGCGTGGTTGGTCAGCGTCGCGCTCAACCTCTTCCGAAACGCGCGTTCGATGCGGCGACGCCGGAAAGCGCTGCTGACGGAGGAACGAGCCGGCATCTCGCTCGGAGTGCCTCCCCCTTCGCCGATGCAAGAGGCCGAGCGCGAGGGCACGCGCCTCTTGGTTCGCGCCGCGCTCGATCGCATGCGCGAGCGCGACCGCCATCTCCTCCTGCTGCAAGCCGAGGGGTACAGCTACCGCGAGATCGCCCTCGCTCTGTCGCTTCACGAGGCGAGCGTCGGTGCGTTGCTCGCGCGGGCGAGGCAAGCGTTCAAGGACCACTACCGGGAGCCCGACGATGCATCTTGAACCGGAGCAGATCCAGCGCCTCCGACATCGCGAGCTGTCGCCGGCCCTCGAGGTCGAGGTCCGCGCGCACCTCGACGCCTGCGAGACGTGCCGCGGTGTGGAGGCGGAGCAAGCCGCGGAGGAGTCGAGGCTGTTCTCGCTGCTCGCGACCTTAGATAGCCCGCGGTCGGGCGTGCGCGCGGCGGACATCGTCGCGCGATCGCGCGTGCGCTCACGACGCGCGGCCGATCCGCGCACGTGGTCGCCCGCGATCCGCTGGGCAGCGGCCGCGACCATCCTCATCCTGATCGGCGGCGCCGTCTATGCCGCGCCCGGCTCACCGCTCCGCGCTTGGGTCGGCGACCTGATCGAGAAGATGCATCGTGACGCGCGGCACGCGGTCACATCCACGCCGATGGAGCGCACGCCGATCGCTCCGACGCGGGAACGCGACGAGTCGGGCATCGCGGTCGATCCTGGTGCCTCGCTGGTCATCTCCTTCGCGTCGCGCGCGGAGAGCTGCTTCGTTCACGTGGAGCTGACCGACGACGCCGAAGTCGCGGTGCGAGGGCCGTCGGAGCTCGGCGCCTTCACCTCGGACGCCGGGCAGCTTCGCGTCACGAATCGAGCGGGACACGGCACCTTCCTCGTGCGTATTCCACGCGAGGCACCGCGAGTGACCATCGAGGTCGCGGGCCGCCGAGTCTTCGAGAAGCGAGGCGCCGAAGTGGCGACCAGCGGCACTGCCATCGATGGCGGCTACACACTGCCGCTCGAACCCTAGCCTCGACACGTTACGGACGCGGATTTCTCCGTGGCCTGTCACATTCGTCCGGCTCGCATGCTCCTTTCGACGAGTGAAGATCCATGTGAACGAAAGGAGCGCCCCATGCATCTCGTCCACCGAAGCTTGACGGTCAGCCTGCTGGTCCTCGCGGCGTTGGCTTGCGGCAACCCGACCAAGAGCTCGACGAAGTACAGCCCCACGCTGCCGACGCACTGGGCATCGACGGTCACGAACCCCGCGTTTCCACTGGTCCCCGGATCGGTCTGGGAGTATCGCGGAGAGACCAGCGAAGGGATCGAGACCAACCGCGTGGAGGTCCTTTCCGAAACGCGGGTCGTGCATGGCGTGACCGCGGCAGTCGTATGGGACCGAGTCTTCCTCAATGACGAGCTGATCGAGGAGACGCGCGACTGGTACGCCCAGGATGCGGAAGGGAACGTCTGGTACCTCGGCGAGGACTCGAAGGAGATCGAAGGCGGCGTCGTGGTCTCGACCGATGGATCGTGGGAGTGGGGCGTCGATGACGCATTGCCCGGCGTCATCATGTGGGCCGATCCGGCAGCGCATCGCGGTGCCGAATACCGCCAGGAGTTCTACGAAGATGAAGCCGAGGACTGGGGCAAGGTGGTCGCGGTCGATCAGGCGGTCGACGTCCCCGCCGGCCACTACGCCGCCTGCATTCAAACCGAGGACTGGAGCGGCCTCGAGTCGGGAACGCTGGAGAAGAAGTACTACGCCCCCGCGGTTGGGCTCGTGCTCGAGGTCGAGGCGAGCGGTACTCGAATCGAGCTGATCAGCTTCACGAAGCCGTGATCGTACCGGGCCCGCATCGCACGAAGGGCTGATCGATCGTTTCCCTCCCCGAATCCGAACGCTAGGATAGGTCGCCTCTGCCTCCTCGGAGGCAGGCGACCAAGGGGAGGACCATGT
>CAZZAH010000373.1:0-4732 GCA_964652115.1 uncultured bacterium
ACCTTGTCCCGCTCGATCGTCGGGATGCGGCCGAAGCCCTGGCAGGTGGGGCAGGCGCCGAGCGGGCTCTGCGCCGAGAAGTGGCGCGCGGTCAGGATCTCGGCGCGACGACCGCAGCTCGAGCAGTGGATCCCGCGGCGAAGGTAGCGCAACGCTTCGGTGGCGCCGTTGCCGCGGTAGGGGAAGAGCGCGACCTCTCCGTCGCCCATCCGCCAACCCGACTCGATCGCCTCCTGCGCGCGTTGATGGCTGAGCGAGCGCGCGGTCAATCGATCGATCACGAGCCACGCGCGCGTGCCGCGAGGGGGCGGTTCTTCGACCACCACGCCGTCGACGAGGAAGCGCGTGTAGCCCTGCGCGAGCAGTGAGGAGATGCTCCACGTCGCCGGCTTGACCTCGGCGACCGCGGCGCGCCGGCCGCCCTTCTTCGAGCGCTTCGTCGGCGACTTCTTCGAACGCGCTTTGCTCGCGCGAGTCCGCGTGCCTGGCGCCTGCACCGCGAAGGAGGCGACGTCTCCCGCCGCGTCGTCCTCGATCACGATCGGTGCCGCGAGCACGAAGCGCTCATCCGAAGGCAACGCGAGCAGAAGATCCGCCGCCGCGACCAGATCGAGCGACTCGGCCGGCGCACCGCAGGACGCGCAGTGCACGTCGCCTGCATGCGCGAAGAGGAGCTCGAGATAGCCCGAGATCTCGGTGATGGTGCCGACGGTCGAGCGCGCGTTCCGAATCAGATTCTGCTGCCGCAAGGCGACCGGCGGTTGGATCTCGCCGATGAAGTCGACGTCGGGTCGATCAAGCCGCGGCAGGAACTGACGCGCGTAGGTCGAGAGGCAATCGACGAAGCGACGTTGCCCCTCGGCATAGAGCGTGTCGAAGGCGAGGCTCGTCTTGCCGGAGCCCGAAACGCCGGTGATGACGGTCAGCTTCCCGAAGGGGATGCGGCAGTCGATGCCCTTGAGGTTATGGGTTCGCGCGCCTTGGATCACGCAGGCTTGCGCGCCGCGCTGGATGCTATCTTGACCGAGCGCGCCGACGTCGCGCGGGGGGAGCATTCCTTGGTTCAACTTCGCCACGCCGCACGTACCGCCTTGATCCTTCTGCTGCCCTTGCTCGTCGTGTCGACCCGGCATTCGAGCCGCCGGCCGACCGGCGCGACCATACTCGACCACATCGCTCACTGTCTCGACGTGATCCCGACCGCGCGCGCGGAGGAGCCGGATCCACGCCCGACCAACTGGGAGCGCCTGTGCGTGCTCGGCTGGACGACGGTGGTGGAGCGCGTGCTCGCGTCCGAACCGGCCATCGACTCGACCGACGACTGGCGGCAAGTGAAGGGGAAGGGACCGAAGCTCCTCGTTCGTCGCGAGGAGAACGACCTCGTGATCGCGATCCAGGAGTCACGCGATGGGCGCGGCTCCGCGCCCGATTCGATCGACGATGCGGTCTTGATCGACTACGACGCCGACGGCACCGTCGATCGCGCGGTCGATTGGGAAGACCTCGATCACGACGGGCTCGCCGATCGCCAGGTGCTCTACGCGCTCACGCCCGGCCCGTGGCACGCGACCCAGATGTCGTGCATCCTGATCGAACAGCACGATCACGACGGCAAGCTCTGGCACCTCGTCCGCTGGCAGTACATGCAGAGCCAATGTCAGTGGAGCTGTGACTTCGCCGGCAACGGCTTCTTCACCGCCGCGCGCTTCGATGACTCGACCGGCCGCTGGACCACCTTCGACGAAAACCCCTTCTGCTTCTACGACCGCGACGACGACGGCTACTCCGACGAAGCCCTTCGCCTCTCGGGCGAAGACGCCGACCTTCGCTCGATCCGATGGAGCTTCGATCTCGATCACGACGCGGGGCACGTCTCGCGCGGCAACGCGAATGGAAGCCCCTACGACTACGACCTCTCGATCACCGCGGTGGGACGCGTGATCATTCCGCCGGCGGACCGCGACACGCTGATCCTTCGCGCGCCCGGAGAGCGCTGCGGGCGCGAGCAATCGGCGCGGAACGACCTCGTCCTCGTCGCCTACGATCGCGCGCGCGAGGCGGCGGCCGCCGCGCGGTGGGAGAAGGTGCTCCTGACCTTCGACGAGAACGACCACAACGTCGACCCCAACGACGCCTTGGCGCACGAGCGATGGGAAGGGGTCATCGCGGAAGGGGTGCCGGGCTTTCCCGCGGTCGGCGGTCCGCCCTGCGGCTTTTCCGACAAGCGGTACGAGGTCAACCGCGACGCCTATCAGTCGGGCCGGATCGAGCTCTACGAAAGCCCGTACGATCGACGCCTGCATCTGCTCGGTGCCGACTGGGGCATGATCGAGCACGACGCGAACGGCGACGGCCGGCGCGACGAGCTGCTTCGAACCGAAGATCGCGACGGCGATGGCCGCTTCGACACCTGGCTCTTCGATCGCGACGCCGACGGCACCTGGGATCTCGAATGGCATCCGCGCGCCGGAGCGAAGGGCGACACGTCACGCGCGATCGTGATGGGAAGCCAAGGTTACTTCGAGGCGCTGATCGAAGCGGAGGCGCGAAGCTTGGCCGGCGTCGATTCGACGCGCGCGCCGATCACGCAAGCGGAGCGCTACGCCGCGGAGCTCGCCGCGTGGCGTGCGGGCACGCCGCCCCTCATCGATCGCTAGGCGTGTCGGCGGGCTGGGCCGCGCGCGGATCGAGCGCCGAGAGGATGTAGCGGATTCCTTGCCGTTCGCCTTCATCCGGACAGAGCGCGAGCGCTTCCTTCAAGTACTCGCTCGCGGTGCCGGCATCGCGGCGCAGGGTCCACGCGAGAAGACCGAGGCGCTGTCGTACGCGCCAGTCGCTCGGGTCGCTGGCGCGGAGAAGCTCCATCGGCGCGAATGCCGCGAGCGCGTTGCCGCTCCTCTCCAGGTCCTCGGTGAAGCGGCGAAGCGTGACGAGGTCCTCGCTCCCGATCTTCCGGAGCGCGCGGCGGACCAGCGCGGCGGCTGACTCACGATCCTCGGCCAGAAGATCGACGCAAGCGACGCGAGCGAGGATCGAGGGCTCTTCCGGCTCGAGGGCAAGCGCGGCCTGGTAGCGCTCGCGTGCGCGCGCGAAGTCGTGCACCAGGCAGGCCTGATCCCCGTCCCACACCAGCGCCGAGACCCAATGCGGCCGGCGCGCCACGGCGCTCGCGAGTAGCGGACCCGCATCGGGCGCGTATCCGCACTGCACGAGAAAGCGGCCGAGCGCCCAACGGACGAAGCTCGTGCGATCGACACCCTCGGGCGTCTTCACGCGCAGAGCACCGACCGGACGTAGTGCTTTCGGCCGATAGGTGCCGCCCTCGATCTCGTAGAGCGCGGCCGAAAGGAACGTGCTGCCCGCTTCGGGAGGCACTGCCGCCAGGCGCTTGAGGCCCGGCTGTTCGGCCACCCTCGCGTCCAAGAGAGGGCTCAGCATCTCGCGCTGGTACGCGATGTCGCTTCCGACCGCGAGGTAGCGGACCCCTTCCACGCGCAAGCTGTCGACCACTGCGCTCCAGGTCGCGCCGCTCGGCAAGCTCGCCGATTTGACGCCGAGCCAGTAGGCGGCGTGGGACTTTCTCGCGGCGAGTCGCGCCTCCGGATCGAGTTGCTCGCCGCTTCGTTCGAGCGCGGCGCGCAAGGCCGGTAGCTCGCGCGGAAAGGCGATGCGCATCGGACCGTGAGTCACGGCGAGGTAGTACACGTAGCTCGATCCCACGAGCACGACCGCCCCCAGCGCAACCAAGATGGTCGACGCGTGCGGCCGCCCGCGCCACGCACGCGCGCCTCGCGAGAGGAGCGGAGCGATGCCGCCGATGCCGAGCGCGTAGGCGAACAGCATCGGCAAGGTGAAGCGCTCATCGTAGAGCGACGGCAGCGCCACCAGAAACGAGCAGAGGAAGAACGCGAGCGCGACGCGCCACACGCCGCGCGCCCGGCTCGCGATGAGTCCCGCGATCCACCCGGCGACGCAGAGAACCGCCGGCACCCAGCCGAGCACGCGGGTCAGGTCGAGCTTGAGGTGCGTGCCGAGGTTGCCCGCCACCTTGGCGAGGAAGAGGCTTGGATCCGCGCGCACGAGGTCCAAGAACGAATCGAAGGGGAGCCGCGCGCGCGTCCACTCCATCAGCGCCACGCGAAGCGGCGCGTAGATCTCGAACGCCAGGTTGGTCGCGTTCCGATTGAAGAGCGGATCGCCGGTGCGCGCCCACAGGAGAAGCATCCACGGCGAGATCACGGCGAGGAAGCCGGAGAGCACGATCGCGCCCTGCTTGATCGCACGACCGAAGGAGCCGCCGCGCGCCCATGCGGCCAGGACCGCGGGGAGCAGCACGATCCCGAGCGGATAGCGGGTGAGGTAGGCGAGGCCCGCCGCGGCGCCGGCCGCGAGCATGCGCAACCACGTTCGTGACGATCGACCTTCAGGCGCGGCCGGCAGCAGAACGATCACGATCGCGAGCGCGCTCCAGGCGATCGCGGGAAGGTCGGTGCCGGCGCGATAGGTGTAGTCGAGGAACCAACCGCGCGTCGCCACCACCGCCTGCGCGGCGAGCGCCGCGACGAGGACCGATGCGTTGCTCACAATGCTGTCGCTCTCGGCGGCGTCGCTCGGTTTCGACCCATCGCTTGGGTTCGACGCATCGAGGCCGATTGTCACCGCCGTCGCCGCCGCGAGCCGCATCGCCACCCAACCGACGCCCCAGAGGGAAGCCGCGGCGGAGAGCACCGCC